>NZ_JAYWVC010000003.1:0-144486 GCF_036281785.1 Streptomyces chiangmaiensis
GGCTTGAGGGCACCGAATGCGTCCAGTACGTGTTCGGCCCGTTCGACGAACACCCGTGGTGGGAAGCGCCGCCCCTGCTCGATCGACGCGATCGTCGACGGCTGGTACTGCACCAGCGGCGCGTACTCCTCCTGGGTGAGTCCCGCGCGTTTGCGGAAGGCCTTGTGGACCTCCCCGAAGCCTTTCAGACTGTCGGACGGCTCGGGCTCGTTCGTGTTCGTGGTGCCGATGGTCCTGTCGGTCATGCCGGGAACTCCCGTGTGCACTGGTGCCAACCCCGCCAAGTCCCTCATGGTCACGCACCGTTACCCAGACTGTCCACGTCGTGAACTCGTACGGTGTGTACCGTACGAGTGCCGTGCCTGGTTAGACGCCCGTGACCTCGGGGAGCGTTGAGCCATGCACGCAGAACCACGGTTCCACGGGCCGGTCACGGTACGTACGTTCACTCAGCTCTTCAGCTGCACGCCGCGAGGCGCCTGGCTCGCACGGCGGCTGGTCGCCCATCGCATGGATGTGTGGGGGTTCCCGTACGACGGGGACGCGGGGGAGAACGTGACGCTGGTCGTCGCCGAACTCGCGGCCAACGCCGTGCGGCACGGACGCGTTCCCGGGCGCGACTTCCGTGTGCGGCTGGTTCTGCGCGACGGCGTCGTACGTGTCGAGGTGGCCGACGGGCGGCCGGAACGGCTGCCCGTGCTGCGGGAGCCGGGCGCCGCGGGCGGCGGATACGGGCTGCTGCTCGTCTCGGCGGTCGCCGAACGATGGGGTGTGGAGCCCCGCCCGGGCTGCGCGTACAAGGTGGTCTGGGCGGAGGTGCGGGTGTGGAGGCCGGCGGGCGCTGGGCTCGAACCGCCGCATCGGCGCGCGGCCGACGGGGCGGGCGATGGTGGCGCGGATGTGTACCGTGGCACGACGCGTGGGCAGACGCGGGGCGTCGACCGTGGTACGTCTTGATCGTTCATCCGCCCCGACGGCTCGGGGCGGCGAGGAGACGCAGGGAGCGGGGGACGGCCGGTGGGGGAGACACGATCGCAGGGGGCGAACCGGGACTTCGGGATCTTCTGGACCGCGCAGACCCTCTCGGTCCTCGGGGACTCCTTCGCCCTGATCGCGCTGCCGCTGCTGGTGCTGGAGGCGACCGGGTCCCTGGCGCGGATGGGGTTGCTGACCGCGGTCGGCGGTGCGGCGTCCGTGCTGGCCGGGGTCTTCGCCGGCGTGGTGGTCGACCGGGTGGACCGCAGGAAGCTGCTGATCGCCTGCGATGTCGTCCGCATGCTCCTGTACGGGCTGGTCCCGCTCCTGTGGCTCGCCGGGCCGCGGGTCTGGCTGCTGTATGCGGTGCTGCCGCTGTGCGAGGCGGTCGGCATGGTGTTCTCGGTCGCCTACGTCACCGTCGTGCGCGGCCTGGTCGGTGCGGACGCGATCACCGCCGCCAACGGCAGGCTGAACGCCACCGCCGCGGCGGCCGGCGTGGCCGGTCCGCTGTGCGCGGGCGTCGTGGCCGCGTGGGCGGGCCCGGCGGCGGCCGTCGCGGTGGACGCGGCGAGCTTCGGGGTGTCGGCGCTGTGCTTGTGCTTCGTGCGGTTCGGGCAGGTCACGCCGCCCGATACGGCGCCGGTCCGCAAGGGGTTGTGGCGGGACCTGCTCGCCGGGGCGTCCTTCCTGCGGCGCCACCCGGTGCTGCGCGCACTGACCGTGCTGCTGGCCCTGTTCAGCTTTCTGGAGCTGGGCCTGAACGACCTGCTCATCTACCACCTCAAGCACGACCTAGGACAGGGCGACGGCGCGGTGGGCACCGTGCTCGCCGTCGGCGCGCTCGGCACGATCACCGGCGCGCTGCTGGTGGCACGGATCCGCCGCAGGCTCGGCTTCGGCCCCACCTGGATCGGCGCGGTCACCGTCTGCGGCTGCGCGCTGGCGGGCATCGGCTGGGCCCGCGAGGTGCCGGCCGTCGCCGTCCTGACGGCGGCCTTCCTCGGCGGTGTCGGTGTCGCGGGAACCTGCTCCATGTCCCTGCGCCAGCAGGTGACCCCCGAGCATCTGCTCGGCCGGGTCACCTCCGCGTTCTGGACGATCCACTACTCGGCGGCCCCGATCGGCGCGGCCGTGGTCACCTGGGCTGCCCAGCATCACGGCACGGCGGCGGTGGGCGCGGTGGCGGGCGCGTGCTGCGTGGGCGTCGCGGCACTGGCCCTGCCCACGCCGGTGCGGGCCCGCCGGCCGGAAACGGTCACCGAGGCCGCCTGAGCCCGGCCTGCCCGGCCGTCAGCCGAGGCCGAGCCCGGCGCCCGAAGGGGACAGGCCGTACTCCTCGCACGGGCCCGGGACCGCCGGGCCGTAGAGCGCCTGGAGCATGCCGATGAGGACGAATCCCACGCAGGACGCGACCGCGGCCGGCCGGCTGAAGACGCTTCCGGGGGCGTGCCCGGGGTTCTCCTGCCGGACGGCCGCGGACGGCCTCACGACCTTGCCGGTCAACTGATCTCCGAGAACACGAAGGAGAACTCCGTGGGCTCGGCCCGCAGGAAGTACTGCGGCAGCGGGCCCGGGCCGCACGACTGCGATCCGATCCCGTGCTGCCCGTGGTCGAGGTTGACCCACACCGTCTCACCGGGCACGAGGTCCGTGAGGTGACGGGCGTCGTCGAGTTGCTCGTTCGTCCAGCGCCGCGCGCTGAACCAGAACTCCGGCTCACCCTCGATCCTGAGGCCGCCCAACTCCGCCCAGCGGACGTCGGCACGGGCGCCGTTCTCCTGCGGGCGGACGTACGGGGTCCCCAGCTCGTCCACTGTGGACTCCCAACGGCCCAGTTCGGACGCCGACCTGGTGTCCGGGTACGCCTCGCCGGGGCCGCCGCCGAACCACCGCACGCGGGCCGCGGCGCCGGACAGTCCGAACCGCACTCCGAGTCGTGGCAGCGGCACCGTCCAGTCGCCTTCGGGACTCACGGACACGGTCACTCGCAGGCGCTCGCCGTCCGACGTCCAGCGGTACACCGTGGCGAGGCCCACCTGCCGGGCCGCGGGCGCCACACGGGTCCGTACGGTCAGCGCGTCCCCGGTCAGCTCCACGGCGTCCAGGCGGTGGCGCATCCGGTGCAGACCGAGCTTGCGCCACAGCAGTCCGTAGCGGAGATCGGGCTGCCATGGCGCGCCGTCGTCGTTGTCCGTGGGCGCCCGCCACACATCCAGGCGCAGGCCGGCCACATCGACCGCTCCGACGGACATGAGCGCACCCGTGCGGGAGTCGAAGGAGGCCGGGCCGAGGGTGATCCGGCCGTCGCCGAGGCGGGGTGCCTCCCTCTGCGCGACGTGAACCGGCGGCGGTGCGGAGACGGGGAACTGACCCCATGCCACCTGGTGTCCCTTCGGGCCCCAGGCGGTGTCGGTCGCCAGCAGCGCCCGTACGGTCCACTGCGTCTCGCCACTTCCCGTGTCGGGCGGCTCGGGCAGCTTCACATCCGCGGACTCGCCCGGCGCGAGCGCGGGCACCGGCAGCATGCCCGACTCGACGGTCTCGCCGTCGACTTGGTAGGCCCATTCGAAGGCGATCGCGGAGAGGTCCGCGAAGTCGTACGCGTTGCACACCCGCACGGTCCCGTACGCGCCTTCCCCGAGGTCCCGGCCTCGCTCGAGCAGGGGGGATCCCCATCCCTCGATCCGGATCGGCTCGATCACCTTCTTGTACTCGATCAGGCCCGGTGAGGGCTTGCGGTCGGGGAAGAGCAGCCCGTCGCAGACGAAGTTCCCGTCGTGCAGCTCCTCACCGAAATCGCCCCCGTACGCGAATCCGTACCGCTCGTCCTTGATGCCGTGGTCGATCCACTCCCAGATGAAACCGCCCTGGAGCCGGTCGTACCTCTCGAAGAGCCGCTGGTAGTCGGCGATGCCGCCGGGGCCGTTGCCCATGGCGTGCCCGTACTCGCACAGGATGAAGGGCAGTTCGCGGCTTTTGAGAGTGCCGCCGTCCAGCCCGCGGCCGATCCTCTCGACCTCCTCGTGGAAGGCGTACATCCGTGAGTACATGTCCGTGTCACGGCAGTTGATGTCGCCCTCGTAGTGCACGAGACGCGAGGCGTCCCGGCCGTGGATCCACTCGGCCATCGCTGTCAGGCCACGGCCGGTCCCGGCCTCGTTGCCCAGGGACCAGATGACGACCGAGGGGTGGTTCTTGTCGCGCTCGACCATGCGGGCGGCCCGGTCGAGGAGTGCCGGGGTCCAGCGGTCGTCGTCGACCGGGTTGTCCCGCCAGGCCTGCTCCACAAAGCCGTGTGTCTCCAGATCGCACTCGTCGATCACCCAGAGTCCGTATGCGTCGCACAGCTCCAGAAAGGCGGGGTGCGGCGGGTAGTGCGAGGTGCGCACGGCGTTGATGTTGTGCCGCTTCATCAGCAGCACGTCCGCGCGCATGGTCTCCGGGTCGAGGGCGCGTCCCTTTTCCGGGTGCCACTCGTGCCGGTTGACGCCCTTGAAGAGCACGGGCGTTCCGTTCACCTTGATCAGGCCGTCCTCGAGGACGACGGTGCGGAACCCGATGCGGAGCGGCACCCGCTCGCCTTCGCTGGCCAGCACCCCGTCGTACAGTCGCGGGGTCTCCGCGGTCCACGGCTCCACGGGGACGGTCACCGACTCGCCGGTCGCGACATCGATGTCGAGGGCCGGCACCGTGACCCGGCCGTCCACGTCCGACTCGACCTTCAGCGTGCCCTCGCCGGAGGTGTGGTCGTAGGAGGCATGCACGAAGAAGTCGAGGACACAGCCCGCGGGGCGGTGCAGCAGCGTGACGTCCCGGAAGATGCCGGGCAGCCACCACTGGTCCTGGTCCTCCAGGTAGGAGGCCGCGGACCACTGGTGCACCCGGACCGCGAGCACGTTGCCGCCCGGCTTGAGCAGATGGCCGACGGCGAACTCGTGCGGCAGCCGGGAGCCCTTGAACTCGCCGAGGTCCGTCCCGTTCAGCCAGACTCGGGCGCAGGACTCGACACCGTCGAAGCGCAGCACGGCCCCGCCGTCAGAGGGCCAGTCGGCCGGCAGGTCGAAGACGCGCAGATGGTCGCCGGTCGGGTTCTCGGTCGGTACCCGCGGCGGGTCGACCGGGAAGGGATAGAGATGGTTGGTGTAGATCGGGGAGCCATGGCCCTGGAGGACCCAGTGACCGGGAACCGCGATCTCCGCCCAGTCCCCCGCGTCGAATCCGGGGTCGGCGAACGAGTCGTCCTCTGCGTCGGCGGTGGCCGACAGGCGGAAGCGCCAATCGCCGTTCAGGGAGAGGGCCATGGCGTCCGAGGTGGCGTACCAGGCGCGCGGTGGCAGGGCACCGGTGCCCGGCGAGACGTCCTCGACATAGTCGACGGCTGTCGTGGTGCGGAAAGACATCGGTCTCCTAGTTCAGCTCGTGGTGCCGGTCGTCATGACGGCGGTGCGGTACTGCTCCTGGCCATGGCGGCGGGTTCGGGCGGCTGGGTGTGTCCTCTGCGGGGCGACCGGAGCGCTCCTTCGAGGGCGAAGGTCGCGGCTCCGAGGCACACCGGGTCGGTGGTGATGGGGGACAGGACGATGTCGGTGGCGGCGAACGGCCGTCTCAGCGCGCGCCGGCCGACAGCCGCGCGTACCTCGCGCAGCAGTGGCTCGCCGAGTGCGGTCGCGACCCAGCTGCTGAGCACGACCACCTCGGGGTTGAGGAGATTGACCAGATCGGAGATCCCCGCGCCGAGATAGCGGGCGGTTTCCCGGAGGACCTCGAACGCGACCGGATCCTGCGCGGCGACCCCGCGGGCGAGCGCGTCGATCGTGGCGGTCTGGTCCTCCGGGTGCAGCAGCGGGCTGCGCGGGCTGAGCTCCCGCAGGTTCAGCATGATGCCGAGAGCCCCGACGTAGGTCTCCACGCAGCCGTGGTTGCCGCAGTGGCACAGGCGCCCGTCCAGCACCAGCGTCGTATGGCCCCACTCACCGGCGCTGTTGCTGACGCCGCGGTGCAGCCCGCCGCCCAGCGCGAGCCCGGCTCCGACACCCGTACCCAGATTGACGACCACGGCGTCCCCGCGACCGCGGGCCGCCCCGAACCACAGCTCGGCGACCGTGCAGGCGCGCAGCGGGTTGTCCAGGTACAGGGGGTGGTCGATGTGCTCGGCGAGCAGATCGAGCAGGGGTACGTCGTGCCAGTCCCAGTTGGCGGCGTATGCGCAGACTCCCCGGTCGCGGTCGACCTGGCCCGGCACACTGACACCCACGCCCAGGACGCGGGCGCCCGCCGCGCCGGCCTGGGAGACCACTGAGCCGACGGCCGCGGTCACCTGGGCGACGACCTGCTCCGGGTGCTTCTCGCCGGGCCCCATCTCCTCGCAAGCGCGGGCCAGCAGGTCGAGTGCCAGATCGAACAGCTCGACGCGGACGTAGGTCTCCGCGATGTCGACACCGATCAGCGTGCCCCCCGAGGCGTTCACGGCGACCAGGCCGCGCGGCCTGCCGCCCGCCGAGTCCTCGAAGCCGACCTCGGTCAGCATGCCGAGGTCGAGCAGTTCGCCGACGAGCGTGGCGACCGTCGCCAGGCTGAGTCCGGTGGCGGCCGCCAGCTCCTGCCTGGAGGTGGGGGACCGGGCGATGATCTGGCGCAGCACCTCATAACGGTTCGCGGTGCGGATGTCGCGTGACGTGGGCTTCGCGGACACGCTCCCTCGGTCCCCCCTCGGGCCATGCCGGGTTCCGGTGCCTCGGCGCGACGCGAGCCTATGTCCGGGCGTGGGTTTCTACAAGGGGTTAGGAAAGGGGGTATACGAAGTGGCCCTCACCGCAGCCCCAGGGACTCCCGGACGAAGGCGTTGCGGAACGTGCCGGCCGGGTCCAGCTCCGCGGCCAGCGCCGCGAAGTCGCCGATCCTTGGATAACGCCCGCGGAGCACCTGGGCGGGCACGGTGAACACTTTGCCCCAGTGCGGGCGGGCCTCGAAGGGCT
Organism: Streptomyces chiangmaiensis; assembly: GCF_036281785.1. Taxonomy (NCBI): domain Bacteria; kingdom Bacillati; phylum Actinomycetota; class Actinomycetes; order Kitasatosporales; family Streptomycetaceae; genus Streptomyces; species Streptomyces chiangmaiensis. The sequence continues at coordinate 6,954 of NZ_JAYWVC010000003.1, forward strand.
CGAGCGCCTCCTCCACCCGTCGCACCACGGGCAGAACGGCCGCCGTGTCCTCGACCCAGGTGAAGTGCACCGCGACGGTGTCCCGCCCGTAGGCGGGGCTCAGCCACTGAGCGTCGGCGGCGACCGTGCGGACCTCGCAGGTCTGCAGCACGGGCGCCATCGTCGTACGGATCGCGTCGAGGGCGTGCAGCGCATCCAGGGCGTGCGGGCGCGGCAGCAGGTACTCCGACTGCAGTTCGGCGCCGCTGCTCGGCGTGAAGTCCGCCCGGAAGTGCGGGAGCCGCTCGTGCCAGGGCCCGGCCACGCCGAACTGCTCGGTGCAGTTGACGGCGGGCATGCCCGGCACCGGATGCAGCGCTTCCGTGGCGGGTGCGGCCCACGGGAAGTCCGGCAGTGGCTGGTCGGTCCGCCGCTTCAGCCAGACCTGCCTGAAGCCGGGTGCCCGCCAGTCGGTGAACAGACTGACGCTGTACGCCGTCGCCGCCACGGTCTCGAAGTCCAGCCCCTCCAGGGGGAGCTCGGTGAACACATGCTGCTCGACCTCGTAGTCCGGCTCCAGGTCGAGGGTGAGCGCGGTGACCACGCCGAGTGCGCCGAGCGAGGTCACGGCGCCGTCGAAGCGGCCCTCGCCCCGCCCGATCCGCACCGTCGATCCGTCCGCCGTGACCAGTTCCACCTCGCGCACGGCCGAGGCGAGCGAGCCGTTGGTGACGCCCGAGCCGTGCGTGCCGGTCGCGACCGATCCAGCCACGGAGATGTGCGGCAGTGAGGCCATGTTGTGCAGCGCGAGCCCGTGTGCGTGCACCACGCGGGCGAGCTCGGCGTACCGGACGCCCCCGCCGACGCGTACCGTGCGGGCCGCGGTGTCGACGTCGATGCCGGCCGGCAACGCGGTCAGCGAGAGCAGGACGCCGTCGGCGCCGGGTTCGGCGATCTCGTTGAAGGAGTGCCCGCTGCCGAGTACCCGCACATGCGCGCTGTCAGCGACGAGGGCGCGCAGAGCGTCGATCGAGTTTGGGCGGTGCAGCTCCTCGGCGGCGTACGTGATGTTGCCCGCCCAGTTGGTCACGGTCCCGGTCATGCCGTCGTCCCTCCCCGTGGCGTCGAGAGCCACGAACCCACCGGGAACCTACCTCGCTCCCCTCAGGTGCTGCGAATGTCGTCGCGTCGAGCTGATCCTTCATGTGATCCGGCAGGCATCCGGCTCGTTCTCCGCGATATGGGCAGCCTTGGGTGCGCACGGCGATCGTGTTCCCGGCCGGCCGGTTCGCGCCTCGAGAGCTTCCCGGGCGGATATATGGAACATATAGGTGCGACTCCTGGATTCACGGTCAAATGGTTCAATCCCCCCATCGGGTCACGCCCGGGGACCCGGCACGGCCGGAGGGCGGGCGGGGGCATACCGTGAGGAGTCGAACGCCTGAGCCGGGAGGAGATACGGGATGGGCAGCCGCACCGCACTGGTCGAGGATCTGATGGAGCGATTCCCGCACGTACCGCGGGAAGCCGTCTTCAAAGAGGATCTGCTCCGCGGAGGTGTGGCCTTCGACGCGTCCGCCCTGTCCGACAACGAGGACGGCGAGGTCAAACCGAAGTCCTACTTCATCTTCTCCTTCGACCACGGCACTCTGCCCGAGCTCGGCGAGGCGGCGCTGCGGCGCCCGCCCGAGGAGATCATCCTCACCGGCGGCCCGTACGACCTGCGGCGCACCGTCGTCTCCGTCCGGGTCAATCCGGCCTCCCCGTACCGTGTGGCCGCCGACGAGGAGGGCCTACTCGGCCTCTACCTCGACGGACGGCGGATCGCGGACGTCGGGGTGCCGCCCATGCCCGAGTACTACCGGCACACCCTCTCCAACGGGAAGTCCGTGATGGAGGTGGCCCCGACCATCCAGTGGGGCTATCTGATCTATCTCACCGTCTTCCGTGTGTGCCAGTACTTCGGCGCCAAGGAGGAGTGCCAGTACTGCGACATCAATCACAACTGGCGCCAGCACAAGGCGGCCGGGCGGCCCTACACCGGCGTCAAGGACGTCGAGGAGGTCCTCGAGGCGCTGGAGATCATCGACCGCTACGACACCCAGAAGGCGTCCACCGCCTACACGCTCACCGGCGGTGCGATCACCAAGACGGTCGCCGGCCGCGACGAGGCCGACTTCTACGGGCACTACGCCAAGGCCATCGAGGAGCGCTTCCCGGGCCGCTGGATCGGCAAGGTCGTCGCACAGGCGCTGCCGAAGGCCGATGTGCAGCGGTTCAAGGACTACGGTGTGCAGATCTACCACCCCAACTTCGAGGTGTGGGACCGACGCCTGTTCGAGCTGTACTGCCCCGGCAAAGAGCGGTACGTCGGCCGCGACGAGTGGCACCGGCGCATCCTCGACTCGGTGGACGTCTTCGGCGCCCGCAATGTGATCCCCAACTTCGTGGCGGGTGTCGAGATGGCCGAGCCCTTCGGCTTCACCACGGTCGACGAGGCGATCGCCTCGACCACGGAGGGCCTGCGCTTCTTCATGTCGCACGGCATCACCCCGCGCTTCACCACCTGGTGCCCGGAGCCGACGACCCCGCTCGGCAAAGCCAACCCGCAGGGCGCCCCGCTGGAGTATCACATTCGCCTGCTCGAGGCCTACCGGGCCACGATGGACGACTTCGGGCTCTCCTCGCCGCCCGGCTACGGCCCGCCCGGGCCCGGTCGCGCGGTGTTCTCCGTCAGCTCCTTCATGGACAGCCTTCCGGCGCAGGAAGGGGCCGAGGAGCCGTCCCACGCGTGACGATGCGATCGCGTGCCCCGCACGGTGAGTCGAAAAGGGGTCGCGATCCGTACAACTCAACAGCGCGCACCGACTGCCCGGGGCAATTGAATACGCCGCTTGTCAGTTGTGTGAGAGCCGTGAAAGGCTCTGGGTCTGTCGTGAGGCGACCTCAACTCCCTTGTATGTCAGGCGAGTTGGATTTGCTTGTGGAAGCAGTGGAAGCAGGAGCACGCCATGCCCGACCTGCCGACCCCTCAGGACGCCGCCGAGGCCGCGCTGTTCTCGGAGAGCTGGGACGCGGTGCTGTCGTACGCGGACCTGTGCACGTCAGGCTCGGCCGCGGGCAGGCAACTGGCGACCGAGGCGTTCTCCCGCGGCGCACGGGAGGCTCACGCCACTGAGGCCCGAGCTAGGGGAGCCGGGCGCCGCACCCCGCGGCTGCCCGGGATTCCCCTGCTGCTCACAGCCGTGCGCGCCACCGCCGCGGCATGGGAGGCGGAGGGCGAGGGGCACCTGCTCGACCCCGATCTGCGGCTGTGGCTCAACTCCGAGAAGGCCGCGCGGTACACCGGACCGCCCCTGCGGCGTCCGTTGGCGCTGCGAGGGCTCAGGGACATGCAGGAGGCGGACGCCGCGCTGCTGTGGCTGGCCGAGGCCGAGGCGCTGCCCCTGACCGACGTGGCCCGCCGGCTCGGTCTGGACCCGGCGGCAGCCTCCGTCGAACTTGCGCAGGTACGGGCGCTGTTCCGGGATCGTTGCCTGCGCAATCGTCTCGACACACCCATGGACGCCGACTGCCGCCGCTACGCGCGGCTCCTCGACGCGGTCACCCGCTCGTCGGCCGGCGAGACGCCCGAGGACCTCTCGCGGCACCTCGCCACCTGCGTCGAGTGCGCGGAGGCCGCGGCGTGCTTGCGGCTGCACGGCGGGGGCACGCCCGCCGCGCTGGCGAGCGGGGTGATCGGCTGGGGCGGCCTCGCGTATCTGGAGCGGCGGCGCCGGGCGGCCGAGGCCGGGCTCAGCGGGGGACGCGCGGACGCGGGCACGGACCGCGGCGTCGCCGTCGGCACCGAGACGCGGCCCCGGATCGGCCGCGCCGGGATCCTGGCCGCCGCCGTGATCGTGTCGGCCCTGGCGCTGACGGTCTCGCTCATGCAACTGGGGAACTCCGACGAGCAGACGACCGCGGGCGGCGACGCGGCCGGCAGCCAGAGGGCCGCCGACCCGGTTCCGCCGGTGCCGTCGTTCGGCTCGGTCACGGGCGACGGCGCGGTCGGCGCCTTTCCGACCGCACGGCCGTCCCCCTCGGCCACCGTCGCGAAGAGCTCGGACTCCGACACGGAACCCCAGGGAAAGTCGACGAGCCCGATGGACGCCTCGCCCACCGCCTCCGTTCCGGTCAAGGCCACGCCGGCGCCCTGCCAGGTGAACTACCACGTGGACAGCGAGTGGTCGGACGGCTTCCAGGCCACCGTCACGGTCACCTCGACCAGGGCGCTCGACGACTGGAACATCGGCTGGACGTTCGAGGACGGCCAGCGCATCACCCAGATGTGGGACGGGACCTTCGCGCAGGGCGGGTCCGAGGTCACCGCCATGGCCACCGCCTACAACAGGAAGGTCGCCGCGAACGGCCGGGTCGTGGTCGGTTTCGTCTCCTCGTGGCACGGCAGCAACTCGCAGCCGCGCGATTTCACGGTGAACGGGGTCCGTTGCTCGACGGCGGGCTGACACCGACGTGGCGATGGGCCTCGAGCCGGCCCTCCACCGACGATGCCGGTCACGACCCGGCGGCCGGCCCGCGCGGGAAATTCGGTGGCACCCGGATGCGGGACCCTCTCGTACGGCGCCGAAGGGCTGGCCGCCGGGCGGGTCGTCCGGGTCGACCGCGGCCAGTGCGACGTGGTCACCGCCGACGGCGTGCTGCGCGCCGACACCGCCTTCGTCACCCCGCACGACCCCCTGCGGGTCGTGTGCACCGGCGACTGGGTCGCCGTCGAACCCGCGGGCAGCCCCCGCTACGTACGGACGTATCTGCCGCGCCGTACCGCCTTCGTGCGCTCCACCTCCTCCAAGCGGTCCGAGGGGCAGATCCTCGCGGCCAACGTCGACCACGCCGTCGTCGCCGTCTCGCTCGCCGTGGAACTGGACCTCGGCCGTGTCGAGCGATTCCTCGCACTGGCCTGGGAGAACGGTGCCTACCACGATGGCGATCGGCACGCACCTCGACAACGAGGACGCGGAGAACACCGTCGCCAGCAGCCGTGGTGACTCATCAGCGCTCATGTGCTGTCTCGCGCAGGCTCTCGGTTTTATCCGGCTTCGTCGAGCAGTCGGGTCTGGTTCAGGACGGTGATGCGGCCGCGGGCCAGGCGCAGTAGGCCGCGGTCGGCGAACTCGTGCAGGACCTTGGTCGTGGTTTCACGGGAGGTGCCGGCGAGGGCGGCGAGCTGTTCGTGGGTGAGGGCGATCTGCGGGTGGCGGGTGGTCAGGCCGAGCCTGCCCGTCGGGGTCTGGCTGCGGCTCGCCAGGGTGGTCAGGGTGGTGGCGATGCGCTGGGGTACGGACTTGAAGACGGTGTCGGACAGTCGCTGTTCGAGGTCGGCGAGGCGGCGGCCGAGGATCTCGGTGATGCGGGCGGCGATCCGGGCGTCGGAGAGCAGGAACCTCTGCACATCGGCGCGGCTCATCACGCACACGGTGACGTCGTCGAGGGCCTCGGCGAAGTTGTCGTACATGCGCTGGCCGAGCAGGGCCATCTCGCCGAAGATCGTGCCGGGGCTGATGATCGCGCAGGTCAGGGCACGGCCGTCGGCAGAGACGCGGAAGATGCGGACCCGGCCCTTCTTGAGGATGAACAGCACCTCGGACGGCTGCTGTGGCGAGTGCAGGATCTCCCCGGCGGTGTACGTCTTCATCGGGGCCGCGGCGGCGATGGCACCCATCTCCTGCTCCGAGAGGTCGCGGAAGATGTCGACCTCGGAGATGCACCAGGTGCGTCCCGGATCGTCGGCAGCGTGATCGCGTTCGATCATGCGGTGGGTCTCCTCACGTCGCCCCGGGGCCCAGGGTGGGGGTGCGGCGCCCCAGGCGGGCGCGGCCAGCGCACCTGCACCCTCGGCCAGACAGTAGGGCACGGGACCCTCGGCGGGGCCGCGGCCGCGCAGGACCGGCCCCGGAGGCAGCGCTCCGGGGTCGTCCGGCGCGGCAGGCGGTATCGGGCTCATCATCGAGCCGCGGGGGTCCGCTTGCCCGCCATCTGCGCGATACAGGAGTAGGCCAGGCCCATGAGCAGCCCGAACAGCAAGTGGCCACCGAGACTGGAGCGGGTGACCGGGTTCCACTCGAAGACCGGCATGTGCAGATTGGCGGGCATGATCCACAGGGCGCCGACGACCCACCACACGGCGCCGTAGGCCAGTCCGAGGACGGCGGCGGGCACGAGCTTCTGGGCGAACTCGCCCAGCAGGATGCCGAAGCCGATGCCCGCGAACAGGGCGATCACCAGGTGGACCAGCCAGCCGACCACGGCGTTGGTCGAGCCGAGCAACCCGGCCACCATGGTGATCATCGCGGTGTCCATCATCGGCCGCGACACCGACATCCAGATACCGAACCCGATGCCACCCACCAGCCCGGCAGCCGCGCCCCAGACCGCGTGGACCGGGATGACGGCGGTAGTGGGAGATACCCGAAGGGTGGTTGTCATCGTGAGGCCCTCTCCTGCTGTGGGTGTTCTGCTTCCTCTCGGCTCCGACGCTAGGAGCGGTGCAGGGTGCAGGTATGTGAGGGCGCTTACGTACGGGCCGGTAGGTGGTGCGGCCGTCAGGGGGACTTCTCGGCAATTAGCAGGGCGTAGCCGAGGGCTCCGTCCGCCACGGCGGTGCGGGTCGCGGCCAGCACCGCCGGGGCCGTGTCCAAGTCAATGCCGGCCTCGGTGAACCGGGCCGCGGCGGTCATGCGCAGCAGGTTCAGCCGCGCCTCGATCTGGTCGATCATGCGGGTCATGGCGTGGTCGTGGCGCTCGGTGCGGACGGTGCGCAGTCCGGCGGCGGCGAGGATCTCCGTGTACTCGGCCAGCGGTCGGGCGTCGGCGACACAGGCGATCCGGGCGGCGAGCGTGGTCAGTTCCGGCGGGAGCCGGTCGGGAACGGCCGTCACGTCCGTGATGCCGACCCGCCCACCGGGGACGAGGACGCGGGCGAACTCGGCGGCGGCCCGGGGCTTGTCGGGGAAGGTGCACAGGGCGCACTCGCACACCACGGCGTCGAACAGGCTGTCCGGATAGGGCAGGCGTTCGGCGTCGCCGGTGGCGAAGGCAACCCGCTCGGCAAATCCGGCGGCGGCAGCGGCGCCTTGGGCGAGGGCGGTGTTGGCCCGGGAGTAGTCCACGCCGTCCACCCGCGCGCCGTAGGCGTCGGCAAGGAGCAGGGCGGTTGTGCCCCGGCCGGAGGCCACATCGAGCACGTGGCCGTCTTCGGCCAGGTCCAGGCCGTCGGCCAGGCGCCGGGTGAGGGTCGTGCCGCCGGGATGGTAGGAGTCGCCGAGGAGCAGGGCGACCACGTCGGAGGAGTACGCGGCAGCGCAGCAGGCTTTGAGCTCGTCGCCCGGCGCACTCGGCGGGAGCGCGTTCCGGTCGGTCATCGTGTGCCCTCCGTGGCGGTGGGCTCCGTGCCGGTGCGGGCGGTCTTGGAGCCGTACGGGGTGTCGGTGAGCCGGTCGGCCAGTGGCAGCGCGTTCGGGACGACGTCGGCGATGGGGACGCCGGACATCTGCGCGCGGACCTGCTCGCGGTAGCCGACCGAGTTGTAGGCGCAGAAGGGGATGAGCTGTCCGTCCGGGGTGATCTCCTCGACGCAGCACTTCATCAGCTGCTTGACGTTGAGGGTGTAGGGGTCCTGGAAGTCCTGCACCACGATCATGAACGCCTTGTCGTTCAGGTCCTTCATCGCTTCCGGCAGGTCGATGCCGCAGGTGTCCGCGCAGTCCAACGCCTTGGCCACGGCCCGCAGTTTCTCCTCGGTCGTGGTCGTGCCCATGAACGCCGAGGCGGACCACAGTTTCTCCAGCGCCTCGCGGATGCCGGCGTCCGGCAGGACCCGGTTGGTGATGTAGTCGAGGTAGTCCTCGACCTGAAGCAGGCGCGGGATGGGCACAACCGTGCGGTCGCCCGGTTCGCCGTCCACCAGCAGGTAGGTGACGGACCGGCAGGTCGGGAAGCAGCACGGCACCGGGAAGAAGTCGCCCTTGGCGAACCAGCCCGGCAGTTGCTCGCCGATCAGCCGGATCACGTCGGGGTTGGTAAGGCGGTCGAGCGGATCGAACTCCACGTGCCGGCCGGAGTGCGTGACCGGCTGGAACGCCACCGATCGGACTGCGGGGTGATCGACCCCGAACTCGACGATCGCGCCCAACTCGTGTTCGTTCAGACATCGTTCGACAGCCGCGACCAGGGTGACCGTCAGGCCGGCCTCGGCGCAGTTGTCCAGCGCGCGCTGCTTGAGCGTCCGCAGGTCGCGGCCGCGGATCTCGCGGTGGGTGCGCTCGTCGAAGCCGTCGAACTGCAGGTAGATGTTCACCGACCGGCCCGGGACCTGGTTGCGTTTGCCGAGTTCGGCGACGAAGCGCCGGTCGGTGGCCAGGCGGATGCCGTTGGTGTTGAGGGTGACGTTGCGGATAGGGCGGGCCTGGGCCAGGTCGATGAAGTCGAGGATGTGCTTGTGGATGGTGGGCTCTCCGCCGGAGAACATCACCACCTCCGCCTCCCCCTCCGACGCCACGAACGCGTCGAGCATCCGGACGCACAGCTCGTGGGTGATGGAGTAGCCTCCCCCACTCTCGGCTCCGCTCGAGCGGGGGGACCCCCATCTCTGGTGGCCGGAGTCGGCGAAGCAGATCGGGCAGTCCAGGTTGCAGCCGGTGTTGACCTCGATGATGCCGAGGCAGGCGTGCTGCTTGTGCTCCGGGCACAGCCCGCAGTCGCTCGGGCAGCCGTCGCGGACCTCGGTCTGGAAGGTCAGCGGGATGGTACCGGGCTTGTTGAACCGGGCCGACGCCAGGTACTCCTCGGCGTCGCCGTAGACCAGGGCCTCGAACTCGCCGTGCTCGCGGCAGCGTTTGCGCAGATACACCTTGCCCGCACGGATGTTGACCTGGGCGTCGACGGGCGTCTTGCACAGCGGGCAGATCGACTTGGTGAACTCGATGAACACCTCCTCCCGGTCCTGCTTCGTACCGGGTCCGTCTGCTGCTGCCGGTCGTGCCGTGTTGTCCACCGTCATCGCGTCCTCGCCCTCGCTTCACCGTTGTCGTACGCGCCATCGCTGGTGCTCTCCCGCCGGGCGGGCGGGACGCGAGCGCCACGCAGCAGCACGGCCGTGTACAGCAGGGTCAGCACGTCCTGGACCAGGACGAACCAGCCGAGCCGCTGCGTCAGATACACCCCGAAGCAACCGCAGTTGGCCACCGTCAACCCGCGGACATACGCCTGCGCCGCCAGCGTGCTCCACACCACGGACACGGCCGTGTATACCCACACCGGGAGGATCGCCGTCGAGCGCGGGCGGGTCAGAAGCCACGTGCCGCACACCAGCTCACCCGTGATCAGCCCGGCCGCCAGGACAGCCGCGGCGGCCCCGTCCACCAGCCCGTACGCAGCCAGAATCCGCGGCATGCGGTCCACAGAGACGAGCTGGCCCACAGCCATCGCCGTACAGAGCGCGCCGAGCATGATTCGTAGCACCACATGCGCGACGCTACGGCGGTCTCGCCACCGGGAACTGTAAGCGCGCTCACCGAACCGGGTTCGCGTCTACGGGCGGGCAGCCCGGCGCTCGGCCTCGGCCTTGATCGTCGACAGGGAGGCGGCGACCGTGGCCTCCCAACGGCGCCCCACCACGAGCCCCCAGCGCTCGCCCGGCGCCCACCCGTCGGTACCCATCTCCCCCTCGTAGACCAGCCGCGTGCCCGCCTCGTGCCCACTGAGCCGGAAGGACTCGACGACCGCGGCCACCGGTCCGCGCACCAGCCGGAAATCGACCCGCTCCGGGCGCGTGAACCGCACCGTCTCCACCGTCGTCGCCGTCAGCCGCCCGCCCGCCACCGGAGTGAAGTGCGCGGCGAGGACCATGTCGCTGCCGCGCTCCAGCACCCGTGCCTTCTCCCGCATGGCTCGGGTGGTCCGCCCGAGGTAAGGCTGTGCGATGACATCGAAGACCACCTCACAGGGCGCCGCGACGTCGATCGCCTGCGGCCCCAGCGGAAGGGTCCGCCGACCCACGCCCACGTCGACGGACAGTGCCCCGCTCACCAGGCCCAGGTATCCGGCCGCCATGCCGCCTCCCACTGCCGCGGCGGCCGTCAGCCGCCCGAGCCATGTCATCACCGTGCCCCTCTCACCCGCTGCGCTGTCGCGCGATTCGGGGTACGACGCTACGGGCGACCAGAGCGTCCATCGGTGAGCGCGCTCACGTTCCCGTCCGGTGTCGGCCGCCTACGGTGAGCACCAACCCGCACGCGGAGGAAGGCCATCCGAGGTGTCAGTAGTCGACCTCACGGACAGCCGGGCGGCGACCGACGCCCTGCTGGGGATACTGAAACAGGGCCGCTGGAGACCCCGTGCGCTCGCCGGATTCCTGCGTCTGGCCGCTCGTCGGTCGCTGCGTCAGGCCGCCCGCCGTCCTCGGGCCCTCGGGGAAGCCACCCTCCTGCACGGCCTGCTGCTCGCCGTCGCCCGAGACCGGGATGGCCGGGCCTGGGTGGCAACCAGCTGGACTCTCACCGTCCTCCATCTGGGCCTGCTGGAACAACGCGACCGGCTCTCGCCGGCCGACGCGCTCACCCTGCTGCGCGGCAACCTCCCCGCCACCGCGATCGGGTCGTGCCGCTGGTCGGGCCTGCTGGCACTCACCTCGGACCTGGCCGACGGCCGCCTGGCCCGCCGCCGGGCCACCGTGTCCCCGTTCGGCGACTACGCCGGCTCCCTCGCCGACGCCGCCTTCTGGACCTGGCTCGTGCTGCGGCACGAGCCCAGTTGTACGGGACAGGCCGCGGCGATCGCCAGCTGGGCGGCGCCGGTCGTCACGGTCACCGCCGTAGCCGTCCGACGCGGCACCATGCCCGAGCGGCCCCGCCCCGCACTGCTGCGCCCGGCCGCAGCGATGCAGGCCGTCCTCGCCCTGCGGCACATCCTGCGCCGCTGACCCGACGTCCGGCGTCACGCGTTGTGGTGGTGGTTGTCCTGCGGCGGCTCCGGAGCTCCTTCGACCACCACTCCGTGCCAGAACGCCACGTGGTTCTTGATCCTGCGGGCGAGCGGGCTGGGATGCGGGTAGTACCAACCGGCGTTCGGGTTGGCGTGCCCGTCTACGGACGCCCCCGCCAGCGACACTAGAGCGCCGATCCCGCTCCCGTTGGTGACGCCGCTTACAGTCCGACCGAGTCCAGGGCGGCGGTCACGGACGTCCACAGTTCCCGGGCGTCGGCACCGGCCCGGGAGCGCAGGTTCACGCCGTACGCGAGCAGGGCCAGCACATCGGCCGTGGCACCCGGTTCGGTGCCCGGGGCGAGCTGCCCCCGCGTCTTCGCCGTGTCCAGCGCCGCACGCAGCGCGTCGCGCAGCTCCCGGTGGTGCCGGTCGAGCAGGGCGCGGACCTCGGGGTCGCTGTTCTCGGCTCCCGCGTGCGCGTTGGAGATCATGCACCCCCAGCGGGCGTACTCCCCCGAGCACCGGGCCTGGATCAGCCCGTCGAAGAAGTCGGCAATGGAGGGCAGCCCCCGCTGGTCCTCTGCAAGGCAGCGGAACACCGGCTGCGAACGCTGCTCGACGTAGCGGCGCAGCGCGGTGAGGTAGAGGTCCTGCTTGCCGCCGAAGGTGGCGTACAGGCTGGAGCGGTTGAGCCCGGTTGCGGTCACCACGTCCTGGATCCCGGTCGACGCCACGCCCTGCTGCCAGAAGAGCCGCACCACGGTCTCCAGCGTGGCATCCGGATCGAAGTGCTTGATGTCCGGCATCCCGTCCTCCTCCTCCGGCCGACGCCATCTTGAAACAGGGGTTCCAAGATTACTCTTCGCCCGTCTATCTTGGAACGGTCATTTCAAGATGCGCCTTGGAGGAACGGCACCCATGACCACCCTGAACGCCGAACTGCGCGCCTTCTACGACGCTCGCCAGCAGCAGATCCCTGCCGAGATCCGCGAGATCATGCGCCGGGCCGGCCGGGAACTCGCCGACTCCGGCCAGGCCGACCGCGCCATGACCGTCGGCGATCAGGCACCGGGGTTCCGTCTCCCCTCGGCGACCGGGCAGACCGTGGACCTGGAGGAACTGCTTGCCGACGGCCCGGTCGTCCTCACCTTCTACCGCGGCGCCTGGTGCCCGTACTGCAACATCGCCCTACGCGCCCTCCAGCAACACCACGACGACATCACCGCACGGGGCGCCCGTCTGGTGGCCGTCTCCCCACAGATCCCCGACGAGTCCCTCACCCTCGCTGAGAAGCACGACCTCGCCTCCGACGTCCTCAGCGACATCGGCTCCGACACCGCCCAGCAGTACGGCCTCGCCTTCGACCTCCCCGACGACGTCGCCGCCGTCTATGACAAGCTCGGCTTCGACCTCCAGCGTGTGAACGCCGGCCACCCGCGCACCCTCCCACTGCCTGCCACGTACGTTATCGACCGCGACGGCACCATCCGCTGGGCCTTCGTCGACATCGACTACACGACCCGCGCCGAACCGGCCGACATCCTCGCCGCGCTCGACGCCCTGCGCTGACACGGCCGGCCGGGAGCGGCCGGACCCAGCACCCATCACACCCGAATCGTCAAAATTGCGAGGCGATGCTCCGCAGAGGGGGCACCCCCAGGCGGAGCCCGGCACGGGAGCGGTGCAGCAGCCTGGATCGGCGCCGTCGTGCTGATGGTCGTCTGCTGCGCCGGACCTGCCCTGCTCGCCGCGGGGGCTCTCGGTGCGCTCGGCGCGTGGCTGTCCAACACATGGTGATCGCCGCCGCCGTGACCGTGTTCTTCGCCGCCGGCGCCGCGGTCGCGTACCGCCGCCGTACCGGCCGCGACACCTGCTGTCCGCCTGCCGAGGGCCACGCCGAGCGGATACGCCGGGGCCATCCGGCCGACAAGGAAGATCTGTACCACCACTGACACCCTCGCGAGGCGAGCGGGCCGCGGCCGAATCGCCGTATACCTCGCCGCTCTGCGTGCCGGCCAGAAGCGCGAGCGGAACCTGATGCGGCTCCTCGACCAGCACGGCCTGTGACCCTGCCAAGAAAATCGGTGGCGCCCGAGTGCGCGCGCCTCTAAGGTGAGGTCCGCTTCACACAGTGGCTGTTGGCCGCTGTTGTCGGCCGAGTGAGGAATGGGAGGTGTGACTGATGGCTGTCTCTGTGATGGGCGCTGCCCGCGACCAGAAGTTCATCCACTCCACCTCCGTGGTCTCCGGCTGATCTCTCCTGTCTTCTTCGCGCCTGTGAGTGCGCGCGGCCGGGGCTACCCATGTGAAGGGTTCCCCTTGAATCTCTCTTCTCTTTCGGCTTCTTCCGCTTCGTCGCACCCTCTGGCCCCGTACGGCTGGGACGAGGGCTGGGAAGCGGAGTTCGCCCCACATGCCGAGCAGGGTCTCCTGCCCGGCCGTGTCATCCGCGTCGACCGCGGCCAGTGCGACGTCGTCACCCCCGCCGGCACCGTCCGGGCCGACACCGAGTTCGTCGTTCCCCGCGACCCGATGAAGGTCGTGTGCACGGGGGACTGGGTCGCCGTCGACCCCGACGGTGGAGACCCGCAGTACGTGCGGACACTGCTGCCTCGCCGTACCGCGTTCGTGCGGTCGACGTCGTCCAAGCGGTCCGAGGGTCAGGTGCTGGCCACTAACATCGATCATGTCGTCATCTGCGTGTCACTTGCGGTCGAACTGGACCTCGGGCGGGTCGAACGCTTCCTGGCGCTCGCCATGTCCTGTTCGAGTGGCGAGGCCCTGCTGCATAAGTCGGCACTCTCCTGGGAATCCGGGGCGCAGCCCGTCGTGGCGCTGACCAAGGCCGATCTGGTGCCGGACGCGACGACGCTCGCGCATCTGGTCCAGGACGTGGAGACGTCGGCGCCCGGGGTGCAGGTGCTCCCGGTCAGTTCACAGCGCGGAGAGGGGCTCGACGTCCTCGCCGCGGTCCTCTCCGGTGGCACGTCCGTCCTGCTCGGCCAGTCCGGGGCGGGGAAGTCCACGCTCGCGAACGCGCTGCTCGGAGAGGAAGTCATGGAGGTGCAGACCACACGGGACATGGACGGCAAGGGCCGGCACACCACGACCACCCGCAATCTGCTCGCCCTGCCGGGTGGAGGGGTCCTCATCGACACCCCCGGGCTGCGCGGGGTGGGGCTGTGGGACGCCGAGACCGGTGTGGGCCAGGTGTTCTCCGAGATCGAGGAACTGGCCGCGGAGTGCCGTTTCCACGACTGCGCGCACGACGCGGAGCCGGGGTGCGCGGTGCGGGGCGCCGTGGAGTCCGGGGAGCTGTCCGAGCGGCGGCTCGAGAGCTACCGCAAGCTGCTGCGCGAGAACCAGTGGATCGTCGCCAAGACAGACGCCCGGGTGCGGGCGGAGCTGCGCCGGGAGTGGAAGCGCAAGGGCGCCCAGGGCAAGGCGGCGATGGAGGCGAAGCGGGGGCGGTGGCGGTAGAGCCCCGGGTGCCGTCCCCGTTCCGGGGGCGGCACCGCCATGTCCGATTCCCGCCAGTCCCGGCCCGCCCCCTGGTGGAGACTGGAAGGCGTGATCGACGAGGACACCAGGTACGAGGCGGTGCGCAGCCGGGACGCCCGGTTCGACGGTGAGTTCTTCTTCGCCGTCGAGACGACCGGGATCTACTGCCGGCCCAGCTGCCCCGCCATGACGCCCAAGCGGCAGAACGTGCGGTTCTATCCGACGGCCGCCGCCGCGCAGAGCGCCGGGTTCCGGGCCTGTCGGCGGTGCCGTCCGGACGCGGCGCCCGGCTCCGCCGAGTGGAACGTGCGCGCGGACGTCGTGGGGCGCGCCATGCGCCTGATCAAGGACGGCGTCGTCGACCGTGAGGGCGTCGGCGGACTCGCCCTGCGGCTCGGGTACAGCGTCCGCCAGGTGCAGCGGCAGCTGACCGCCGAGGTCGGCGCCGGACCCGTCGCACTCGCCCGGGCCCAGCGCGCCCACACCGCCCGTGTATTGCTGCAGACCACCACGCTGCCGGTCACGGAGATCGCTTTCGCGGCCGGCTTCGCGAGCGTGCGCCAGTTCAACGACACGATCAAGGCGGTGTACGCCGCCACCCCGAGCGAGCTGCGCGCGGGTGCACGCCGCGGCGAGCCGGCCGCCCGCCGCGCAGCCGCGCCCTCCGCAGGGATCCCGCTGCGACTCGCCCACCGGGGCCCCTACCAGTCCACCGCCGTCTTCGACCAGTTCGCCCGTGAGGCGATCGGGGGCATCGAGGAGGTGGAGGGTCCGCGCGGGCGCCGAACCTACCGCCGCACGCTACGGCTGCCGTACGGCACCGCCGTCGTGGCCGTCGACGAACGCCCCGGTCGTGCGGCGTCGCGGCCGCACACGCACGACCACGTGGTCGGCTGGCTGGATGCCCGGCTCCATCTCACCGACCCTCGCGACCTGCCGAGCGCCGTCCAGCGGCTGCGACGGCTGTTCGACCTCGACGCGGACCCGTACGCCGTCGACGAACGTCTCGCCGCCGACCCCCGGCTCGCCCCGCTGGTCGCCTCGCGTCCGGGCCTGCGCTCGCCGGGTGCGGCCGATCCGGACGAGTTCGCCGTGCGTGCGCTCGTCGGCCGGGCCGGGGCCGAGAGACTGGTCCGCCGGTACGGGAAGGCCCTCGACTCCCCGTACGGCACGCTCACCCATGTCTTCCCCGAACCGGCCGCGCTCGCCGAGGCCGAGCCCCACGGGACGCACGCCGCCCTGGCGACCGCCCTTGCCGACGGCACCCTCCGCCTCGACGCAGGCGCCGACCGCGACGACGCACAGGACGCACTGCTCGCCCTGCCGGGCATGGACCCGCACATCGCCGCCGTCATCCGCACCCGCGCCCTCGGCGACCCCGACGTGGCACCGCCGGGCCAGGACGTCCCCGACGCCTGGCGCCCGTGGCGCTCGTACGCCCTCCAACACCTCCGGACGGCCGGCGAGCCGATTCCGGGCGAACAGGAAGACCACCGATCATGACTCGGCACGACGCCGTCCACTACACCACGCTCGACAGCCCGGTCGGCGAGCTCCTGCTGACCGCCGACGGGACCGGCGCCCTCACCTCCCTTTCCGTCCCCGGCCAGAAGGGCGGCCGCACCCTCCGGCCGGAGTGGCGGCACACGCCTGCCCTCTTCCGGACGGCCGAGCAGCAGCTCGCCGCCTACTTCGCCGGCGAACTCAAGGAGTTCCGGCTGGAGTTGCGTACGGACGGAACCGAGTTCCGTGAGCGGGTGTGGGCAGCGCTCGACTCCGTGCCGTACGGAACGACCACGACGTACGGTGCGATCGCCACCCGCATCGGCGCGGCGCGGGCCGCCGTCCGAGCCATCGGCGGGGCGATCGGCGCCAACCCCCTGCTCATCGTCCGTCCCTGCCACCGCGTGATCGGCGCGGACGGCTCCCTCACCGGCTACGCGGGCGGCCTCGACCGCAAGCTGCGACTGCTCGCCCTGGAGGGCGTGCGCCGACTGCCCTGAGGCGGCTCCTCCAGACCCCGGCTGTACCCCGGCTACGGATCCGCCGCGGCCGGATCCGGATCACCTCCTCGCTGACATGCGAGCCCAGATCGTGCGGCCCGGTGTGGAGTTCGGCATCGCCTCGGATGTCGACGCCGCGCACCCACCACGGGCGCAGGCCGGCGATGTCGTCGACGACCAGGGCCACCTCGGGGTTTTTCTGCAGGTTCCACCACTTCTTGGCCGCGCCCGTCGATGCGCGGGTTCGGCCTCGCTGAATTCGCCCGGCCGGGCACCGCCGTTGTCCGTTCGCAGCGGATCCCGGCCGTCGTCTCCCGGGAGTGCGACCGCCTCAGGGGATCGCCGAAGAGCGGTCCCTGTGCGGGACGGCCGCCGTAGGCCCGAAGGTGTGACGGTGTGTTAGCCCGCCGGTGTGTCCCGGGAAGTCATCGAGGGCTTCCCGGTTCCGTGTCCCCGGGACCGCCGGTGAGGAGAGGGCGCCTCCATATGGTCAACCTGGTCCGTGCGACGGGAACCCTGCGTCGTTGCCTGGCCGTTCTGGCCCTCGCTCTCGTGTCCACCGCGGCCACCCTGCCGGACACGGCCATCCGGGCCGAGACGGCACCGCAGTGGACCGGCACCTGGGAGGCGGCCCCCTCGGGGACCACCCCCGCCCTGCCCGGCGCGTCGATCCGGAACGTCGTGCACATCAGCGTCGGCGGCATCGCCACCCGCGTCCATCTGTCCAACCGCTTCGGCAGAGCGCCGCTGCGACTCGACGCCGTCACCGTCGCGTTGCGGCTGCCCGACGGGCCCACGGGGGCCGAGGCCGTGCCCGGATCCCTGCGCAGCGCCACCTTCGACGGTGCCACCTCGGTGACGGTCCCCGCCGGCCAGGACCGCGTCACCGACCCTGTCCTCCTCCATGTACCGGCGGACGCAGACCTCCTCGTCACCGTGCACACGCCCGCCGACTCGGGCCCGGCGACCTACCACCGCACCGCCCTGCAGACCAACTACGTGGCCAGGCAGGGCAACCGGACCGCCGACACCGGCGGTGCCGCGTACACCGCCACCGTCGCCAGCTGGTACTACGTGACAGAAGTCGACGTCCTGCGTCCGGCCGCCGCCGCCAGTGTGGTGGCGCTCGGAGACTCGCTCACCGACGGCAACGGATCCTCGCCCGACGCCAATCGCCGCTGGCCCGATCTGCTGTCGGAGCGCCTGCGCACCCTGCCCGCGAGCCGCAGGCCCGGCGTCCTGAACGCGGGGATCTCCGGCAACCGCCTCCTCCTCGACGGTGTCGGCCCGAACGCCCTCGCGCGACTGGACGCAGACGTGGTCGGTCGCACCGGAGTCCGCACGGTGGTCGTCCTGGAAGGCGTCAACGACCTCAAGGGCAAGCCTCCGCAGACCGATCCGGGCGCCTTCGTGCGCGCGTACCGCCGGATCGTGACCCGCGCGCACGCCCACGGCATCCGCGTCATCGGCGCCACCCTCACCCCGTTCGGCGGTCATGGGAGCTGGACTCCCGCCCGCGAGAGGCTGCGGCACGAGATCAACGCCTTCATCCGGAGCGGGCTCTTCGACGGGGTCGCGGACTTCGACGCCGCCGTCCGCGACCCCGCCCGCCCCGCACGGATCAGCCCGGCCTACGACCCGGGCGACCACCTTCACTTCAACGACGCGGGTATGACGGCGCTCGCCGCCGCCATCGACCTGACAGCACTTCTGCGCTGACGTCGCGTCAGGCGGGCAGGCCCCAGCGGGGAGCCGTCCCGCTCGGCGCGACCGGTGCGATCGTGAGGTCGGGGCGGTCGCCCTTCGCCGTGATCAGCGCCGACTCGCCGGTGCGCAGCGCGATGCGCACGGTGCCCTCGTCCACCGTCTCGTGGTGCAGCCTCCGTCCCTGGCCGTCCCGCGCTGCCGGTGCGGTCGGCCGCCGAAGCCTGCGCGGGCAGGCCCCCGGCGAGCAGCGCACCGCCGAGGGCGGATCCGGTGGCGAGGACGGTTCGTCTGGTCGGACTGGACACGGTGCCTCCAGGCGGCTCGGCATTCATCGGAGCTATCCCGCGAGGCGACGTATGTATCGCTGTTGGTCAGACGGGTCATTGCCGCGCCACCCAGCCCCGCTCGTACGCGTGCCAGCCCAGCTGCAGCCGCGTCGTCACACCGGTCAGCTCCATCAGCCGCTTCACCCGGCGCTGCACCGTCCTCAGGCCCAGGCCGAGCTGTTTGGCGACGCTCGCGTCCGTCAGCCCCGCGAGGAGCAGGGACAGGACCTCCAGATCGGTGCTGTCGGGGCCGTCGGGCGCCTGTTCCATGACGCCGGACACCCCGAGCCGCAGGGGCAGCGCCTCCCGCCACACCGATTCGAACAAGCCCGACAGCAGCTCCAGTAGCCCGCTCGCATGTACGACGAGAGCCGCCGGTTCCGCGGTGCGCGAGGTGAGCGGCACCATCGCGAGCGACCGGTCGGCGACCAGCAGCTTGGTCGGCACCGTGTCGACGACGCGCACCTGTTCGTCACGGCCGAGCGCGGCGGTCAGCTCGGTGATGCCGTCCGGCCGGTCGAGCACCGCGCGCTCGACCACGACCCGGTAGCGCACTCCGCGGCCCGCGGCCTGCTCCTCCGCGTCGTTCTCCGTTCCCGACACGGCGACGGGATTGCCGGTGACCAGCGCGCAGACCTCCTCGATCGCGCCGAGCTGGAGCTGCAGGAAGCGCTGGCCGACCCCGGCCGCGCCGCTCACCACCTCGACCAGGTCGTGCACCGCGGGCTCGGCGGCCGCCGCGCGGTACTCCTCGGCGAGCAGCGCGGCAGCCAGCTCGGCCTTCTCCAACTCGTGCCGCTGCTGGGCCAGGAGTGCGCCCAGCGCGACCCCCGGCGGCGCGGCGACCCAGCGGCCGGGCCGGGCCGACGACTGGGCCGCGAGCCCGTGCCGCTCCAGCCGGCGCAGGGTGTGCTCGGTGTCGTGCTCGCCGAGCGACAGTCGCCGTGCGAGATCGGGCACATCGGCGGCGCCCACGGACACCAGCGCCCGGTACGCCGACTCGTGCGTCTCGTCCAGACCTATCGCAGCCAGCATCAACCGTCGTCCCTCTTCGAAGACAAGCCCCGCGGTGCGCGCGGTGGCGGAAAACAGTCACGGCGCAAACCCGCCTCGGGACATCATCGCCCTACCCCTGGTCTCTCCGCCAAGGTGACGCCACCGCAGTCACAACTGCCGCCCGCGATGCCGTCCGGGTCCACTCGGTCTGCGCTGACGCGGACGGCGGGCCCAAGGACGTGACGGGGTGCCGGAGGAGTGCCGGGCCCAGTCACGGCGGTGCCGCCGGAGGATTCCCCTGGGGGTGGGATCGTCCGGCGGCCCGCCCTCCGATGGCCGGCTCGTACCCTCGTTCGAGGTGTCGTCCTCCGTGCGGATCGAGGGCCGGTCGCGTGGCCGGAATTTCCGGATGCCCCGTTTTCCTGCGCCCCGTGCGGTGGACAATTGGGGGCATGAACCAGCAGGGGGAGAGGCCCACCGGTCATGAGGACGACTGGTGGGGGCAGCTGTACGACGACTCCACCGGGGACACGGGACCGGCCCCCGCGGCCGACACCCTCGACGACCGCTTCGCCTCGGCCGCGGGAACGGTGGGGGAGGAGAACGGCGGGCACGCGACCGGGGTGAGACTCCCACCCGGGGCTCCGCCGGTCGTGCCGGAGCAGCGCCCGACGGTGCCGGAGCCCGGAGCCTCGGCGCCGGGGAGGGAGACGACCTCCTCGGGAAGGCCCCCCGTGGCCCCGCCCACCGGGCCCACCGTCTCCTCCCCGTTACGGCCGGACGAGCGCCACCCCGGAACTCCGGCCCGCGCCCCGGCGCCGTGGGACCCCCCTTCCACCCGGCCGACGGGCCCTGTGACCTTTTCGTCCGGGCCGAGGCAGCCGGGCTTTTGGGCCCAGTCGCCGAACGCCGGCACAACGGCGGAGCCTGCGGCGGTCCCGGGCTTTCGTACCCCGGCCGACCCGCCCGCCCTCCCGAACCGCATTCCGGCCGATGCGCCACCCTCCCTGGGTCCGCCGTTCGAGGGCGCCCCGTCCGGCGACGCTCCCCAGCTCCCGTCTCCGTCCGGGACCGCCGAAGCCGCATCCCCGCTTGCCGTTCCCCGCACCTCGCCCGCGGTCGATTGCGTCGGTTCCGGGCCGCCCACCTACGCCGCCGAGCCCACAGCCCTCCCGCTCGCCGATCCGGAGGATCTCGACGACCTCGTCGCCGACACGGTGCTGGACGGGGCGCGGTACGGGGCCTGCACACTGCGCGCGGTCTCGGCGCGCGGGGACTCGGCGCGCTACCGTGGCGAGCCGCGCCGGGACTCCCTGCTGACCGCCCGCTTCGGCGCCGGCGACCAGGCGCTCGTCCTCGTCGCCATGGCGACCGGCACGCGCGCCACGCCGGGGGCACACCGGGCCGCCTCCGAGGTGTGCCACTCGATCGGGCGTGCCGTCGGGCGCAGTCACCTCCGCCTGGGCGAGGACATCCGGGCCGCACGCCGTGGCGACCTCAAGTCGGGGCTGCAGCGGCTCACCGACCGCAGCCTCGGCAAGCTCCGGGCCCGCGCCGCCGAGCAGGGCGTCGACCCCGAGGGGTACGCCGCGACCCTTCGCTGTCTGCTGCTGCCGGCCGACCCGGCCTGCCGTACGCGGGTCTTCTTCGGCGTCGGCGCCGGCGGCCTGTTCCGGCTGCGGGACGGCGAGTGGCAGGACATCGAGCCACGTGTCACCGAGGGGGCGGGCGAAGCGGTGGTCGGGTTCGGCTCACTGCCGTCCGAGACTCCCGAGAGCGACCGGCTCACCATGGATCTGGGGATCACGACGCCGCCGAGCCCCTACGAACCGGCTCCCGAACCACCCCGCGACCCCTTCCGCTTCCGTGCGTCGATCGCCCGGCCGGGTGACACGCTGCTGCTGTGCACGGGTGGTCTCGCCGATCCGCTGCGCGGCGAGCCCCAGTTCGCCGAGCTCCTCACAGAGCGCTGGTCGGCCGGGGAACCGCCGGGCCTCGCCGCCTTCCTCACCGACGCCGTGGTCAGGGTCAAGGGCTACGCGGACGACCGTACGGCGGCCGCCGTTTGGGAGGCGTGACGGCCGTGCCTGTGGATTGATGGACCCTAGGCAACCGAAAGGGTGCGTGGTTCCATGGCCAAGCAGAACGTCGCGGACCAGTTCGTCGACATACTCGCCCGTGCAGGTGTCAAACGTCTGTACGGAGTGGTCGGCGACAGCCTCAACCCGATCGTGGACGCCGTCCGCCGCAATGCCGCCCTCGACTGGGTGCATGTGCGCCACGAGGAGACCGCAGCCTTCGCGGCGGGAGCCGAGGCCCAGATAACCGGGAGGTTGACCGCGTGTGCGGGCTCCTGCGGTCCCGGCAACCTCCACCTCATCAACGGCCTCTACGACGCGCACCGCTCCATGGCCCCCGTGCTCGCGCTCGCCTCGCACATACCGTCCAGCGAGATAGGTCTCGGATACTTCCAGGAGACCCACCCGGACCGGCTGTTCCAGGAGTGCTCGCACTACAGCGAGCTGATATCCAACCCGAAGCAGATGCCCCGGCTGCTCCAGACGGCGATCCAGAACGCGATCGGCCGCAGCGGCGTGAGCGTCGTCTCGCTCCCCGGCGACATAGCCGACCAGCCGGCCCCCGACAAGCCCGCCCAGACCGCCCTCGTCACCTCCCGGCCCACCGTCCGCCCGAGTGACACCGAGATAGACGAGCTCGTGGCGATGATCGACAAGGCGGAGCGCGTCACCCTCTTCTGCGGCAGTGGCACAGCGGGCGCCCATGGCGAGGTCATGGAGCTCGCCGGGAAGATCAAA
The DNA here is from genome assembly GCF_036281785.1 of Streptomyces chiangmaiensis. Lineage (NCBI taxonomy): Bacteria > Bacillati > Actinomycetota > Actinomycetes > Kitasatosporales > Streptomycetaceae > Streptomyces > Streptomyces chiangmaiensis. The sequence goes on from NZ_JAYWVC010000003.1 coordinate 29,265, forward strand.
TCCCCGGTGGGGCACGCTCTGCGGGGCAAGGAATGGATCCAGTACGACAACCCGTACGACGTCGGCATGAGTGGCCTTCTCGGCTACGGCGCCGCGTACGAGGCCACCCACGAGTGCGATCTGCTGATCCTCCTGGGCACCGACTTCCCCTACAACGCCTTCCTGCCGGACGATGTGACGATCGCCCAGGTCGACATGCGCCCGGAGAACCTGGGCCGTCGTTCCAAACTGGACCTCGCGGTGTGGGGCGATGTGAAGGAGACCCTGCGGTGTCTCACCCCGCGGCTGCGGCCCAAGCAGAACCGGCGCTTCCTCGACAAGATGCTGAAGAAACACGCGGACGCGCTCGAAGGCGTGATCAAGGCGTACACCCGCAAGGTGGACAAGCACGTTCCGATCCACCCCGAGTACGTGGCGTCGGTGCTCGACGAGCTCGCCGACCCGGAGGCGGTCTTCACGGTCGACACGGGGATGTGCAACGTCTGGGCGGCTCGTTACATATCCCCCAACGGCCGCCGGCGGATCATCGGCTCGTTCTCGCACGGTTCGATGGCGAACGCGCTGCCGATGGCGATCGGCGCGCAGTTCACCGACCGGGGCCGTCAGGTCGTGTCGATGTCCGGCGACGGTGGGTTCTCCATGCTGATGGGGGACTTTTTGACCCTGGTGCAGCACGACCTGCCGGTGAAGGTCGTTCTGTTCAACAACTCCTCCCTGGGCATGGTGGAGCTGGAGATGATGGTCGCCGGACTGCCCTCGTACGGCACCACCAACCACAACCCCGATTTCGCCGCCGTGGCGCGCGCCTGCGGTGCGTACGGCATACGGGTCGAGAAACCCAAGCAGCTTCCGGGCGCGCTGAAGGACGCCTTCCGGCACAAGGGTCCCGCCCTGGTCGACATCGTCACCGACCCGAACGCACTGTCGATTCCACCCAGGATCAGCCGGGAGATGGTGACGGGCTTCGCGCTCTCCGCCTCGAAGATCGTGCTGGACGGAGGAGTCGGCCGCATGGTCCAGTTGGCACGCTCGAACCTGCGCAACGTGCCCAGGCCGTAGCCAGCGGACACGTTGCGCGCAGACCGGAACCCCGGCCCGATTCCGGCGGGCCGGGGTTCTCGATCTCCCTGTCACGCGGGCGACTTCGTCACCTGCCTCCGTTGTTTCCGTTGTTTCCGTTGTTTCCGTTGTTGTTGCCTTCGTCACCCTTCCCGTAGCTGTTGCCGCCGCCGCCGCCACCGCCGCCGCCGCTGTGCTCTTCCTTCTCCTCCACGAAGCGCTCCACGTGGCGGCGGATCACTCGGAAGCTGGCCACCACGCCGTGCCTGACCTTCACACCGCCCCTGATGTTGCGGGGGAACAGCCCGTTCGAAGAGCTGTGGGGGCCGACGGTGGCGAGGGGAGCACCGTTGTCGCAGGTGGCGCCGTTGAAGACCTCGACGACGTTCCTGCTCTCGTTGCGGACGTTGACGCTGTTGGCGCCGAGGCCACTGACCACGGTGATGCAGCCGTCGGGCACGCCGGCGAACTCGCGCTCGTTGACGGAGATCCTGCCGTGCCTGAAGCCATCGTCGTCGTGGTCGCGGTCGCAGCGGTCGCCGTGGTCGCCGTGGTCGCCGTTGTCGTCGTCGAAGTTGCCGAAGCCCTCGTCCTGCTCGCACCGGGTGATCTTGCGGAAGCTCTTGCTGCCGCCGCCGCCACCGCCGCCGCCGCCGCCCTCGCTGTAGCCGTTGTTGTTGTTGTCGTTGTTGTTGCCGTTGTTGTTGCCGTAGCCGTTGCCGTTGTTGTTGCCGTTGCCGTTTCCGTTACTGCCGTTGACGCCGTCCGGCGCGGCGGCCGGGGCTGCGGCGGCACGCGGGGCCATCGGGGCCGCCTGCGGCTCGGATGCCGCGGAGGCGTACGTGATACCCGTGGCCACCAGGGCCGCGGCGGCTGCAGCTGCGGCCGTTACAGCGGTGGAACGCGTTGCCATGTCACTTCTCCTGTCTCTGAGACGTCGGCTGCGACGCCGACGAGATTGAACGTACTAACAATCTCGTTATCCGTCATGTCGGACATGCGGACAATATTAGGAACAATACGTTTGGAGTAATCCAGGCGCTGACGGCCTGTCACCCCGGCCTACGTGCCCTGTCTACATGTCGACTCGGGCGGGAGCGACCGCAGGCGCCGTACGGCCGTATCGGCAGCCCGCAGCCGGCCGAAGGGCCCAGCGGCAGCGGTCTCGTGGCCCGCGCTGCGCCCGGTCGCGAACGGGCGTACAGCTGTGTGTTCCTGAGGGGCCGGGCGTGTCGTGCGACGGGCCCGGTCCGTACGGTGTGACCGGGAGCCGAACCGAGGGCGCTCAGGGCGCACTCGCGCCGGGCTCATATGACCCAGTGCGTATTGGTAGTTGATGAATCGACATGACTGCCGTGTGTCCGACGGGGCATGGATCCCGGTGGACATGTTCGAGCAGGGGGATTCGGTATCCACGTACCGGCGGGGGTCATGAAGAGGCGAGCGCGAGGGGGCGGTCCCGTGGTCATCGGGGCCTCCTCGGCGAAGAAGACGGAGGAAGCGGCCGGCACCACGGAGGGCCCGTCGGGGGGTGAACAGCTCAGGCGCCGGCTGGGCCGGGCCGACGTACGGGCGGTGCCCGAGGTGCGCAGGGCGCTGCGGGAGCTGCTGGCGCGCTGGGGAAGGCCGGGACGATCCGAGATAGCCGAACTGCTGACCAGTGAGCTGGTCACCAACGCGCTCATCCACACCGACCGCGACGCAATCCTGACGGCCACCGTGTCCGCGCGCCGACTCCGCGTGGAGGTAAGGGACTTCGTGGGGCGCAGACCCAGGCCGGGACGGCCGGACGACGGCGACGGCACGCACGGCCGGGGGCTGATCCTCGTCCAGTCCCTGTCGGACGCGTGGGGTGTGCAGGCGCACGGTGTGGGCAAAGCGGTGTGGTTCGAACTGGACGGCGAGGCGGCCTGACGCACTGAAGGGGGGCGCGGCGCCGTGCCGCGCCCCCCTTCAGTGATGTGCCCGACTCAGCCGAACTGCTGCTCGAGGTCCTTGAGCTTGCGCTCCAGGGAGTCGAGCCGGGGCAGGGCCATGGTGTCGTCCTCGGCGGTGAGGTCGACCGTGATCGGGTCAGCGGAGGTGCTCCGGACGGGCTGGAGCGGGGGACGGGCACGCGAGGGCAGTTCCCCCGCGGGTATGGCAGGCTCCGATGAGACCGGTGCGGTCGCCCGCTCGACGGTCTGCACCTCGATCTGACGCCCGCCGTTGCCGCCCGTCAGCGCGTGGTGGCTGCGACCGAGCGCCTTGAGCTGTGCGCGCTCGACCCGGTGCTGTTCGCGCTGCCGCGCCTTGTCCTGCTCCTTCTCGCGCCGGTCCTCGCGGACCTCCTCGACGGCCTCGTCCAGGCTGCGCACACTCTCCAGGAGCATCAGCGACCAGGCCTTGTACGTCTCGATCGGCGCCCGCAGCCAGCGGACGATGCGGATCTGCGGCAGCGGACGCGGGACCAGGCCCTGCTCGCGCAGTGCCGCACGGCGGGTCTGCTTCAGCGCGCGGTCGAAAAGCACCGCGGCCGAGAGCGACATGCCCGCGAAGAACTGCGGAGCGCCCGCGTGGTCGACGCCCCGGGGTGCGTGCACCCAGTTGAACCAGGCGGAGGCACCCGCGAACGTCCACACCAGGATCCGGGAACCGAGCGCCGCGTCACCGTGGCTCGCCTCGCGCACCGCGAGCACCGAGCAGAACATGGCGGCGCCGTCCAGGCCGAACGGGACCAGGTACTCCCAGCCGTCGCTCAGGCCGAGGTTCTGCTGGCCGAAGCCGACCAGGCCGTGAAAGGAAAGTGCCGCGGCGACCGCGGCACAGCAGAAGAGAAGCACATAGGAAGTCGTTGCGTAGATGGTCTCCTTGCGCCTGCGGCGCTCCTCGCTGCGCTCCCACGAGTCGTCGGCACTCGTGCTCTCCTTGGACCGCATGCCACGCGCGAGCACCGCAACCGCCACCAGCACGCCCAGGAGCAGTACGGCGCCTGGAAGGAGCCAGTTCAGCGATATGTCGGTCAGTCTCATCAGGGGTCCCTTGCATGGGGATAGGGCGTAACGCCCGCCATGGTGGCCCAACTCCACCGGCCCTCAGGGGGTTTCGTGGCAAGAGGCCGCCAAGGAGGTGCAAGGGGATGCCCGGGACGGTGTTCTGCTCGAACTGCCGCTTGAACGGCGGGAGTTGAGTTCGAATATGACGACCTGGACGGATGGTTCCACGGAAAATTCCCGCAACAAGTGAGGGAGTTGTGAAACAGTCGTGATCCGGGTGGGGTCTCGTCGGTGTGGATCTTACGGCGCGGAGCCCGTGACCGGTTGCCAGGACCCGCCCCGAGGGGGCGTCAACCTGCTGCGGTTGCCGTCAGTTTGGTGACGCGGTCGGCGTCGCAGGTGCGCGGGCAGGTGGCGCAGGTGTCCTCGGGGCGCAGCGTGTAGAACAGGCAGCAGCTCACCCGGTCGCGGGTGGGCAGCGACTCGCCGTTCGGGCCGGTGAGTTCCCGGAACCCGGCCGAGCCCGGGTAGGGCTTCGTCGCGCCCGGCAGCAGCAGCTCCAGTTCGCGCCTCGCGCGTCGCTCCTCGCCGAGCAGTTGGGCCACGTACCAGAGCCCGTCGACGATCTCGTCCGTCACCATGCCCCACAGCGCACGCTCTCGCCGTCGCATGCGCGGCCCGAATCCGGTGAGGACCGGGCCGAGGTGCTCGGCCACTGCCGCCCGGACCTCGGCCCGCAGCGCCTCCTCGTCCGCCACCACCCTGGCGCCCGGCAGGGCGGCCGCAGGATCGTCCGGAAGGCAGGCGAACGCGCCGGTGCGCACCGCCATGTGCCCCAGGGAGCGCTGGTACGTGACGTGCTCCACAGGGAGACGCGGCACACGGCGCCGGAGGAACCAGGGCACGGTGATCAGCAGGCAGACAGGCCAGGCGTACCGGTGCAGTCCGAAGCTCGCCACGACGTCCGGGCGGGCCCGATGCCCGTAGTCGCGCACCACTTGGTCCTCGTCCCAGGCCAGGAATGCGTCCAGCGCGGCTCCGCCCTCCGCGAGCCCCGTGGCCGGGATCCAGCCCTCGCCTTCCGGAGCCGCCTCACCGGGGCCGAGGTCCGTCACGGCCAGCGCCGGGAACACCTCGGTGAGCCGCGTGTATGCCTCCGCTACGACGGACGGGGGAGAGGCGGAGAGGGGCATACGGGCACCGCCGTTTCGGACGCGTTGATAGGTAAGGCTCACCTTAGCCGAGGTGATCGGTGCGTGAACCGGAGCGTAAGGTGCCTAAGGTGCTTTACGAGCGGTGAGCCGTGCCGAAGACCGACCCGTACCCGTCCAGCACCACCAGAACCGGAGGAGGAGCCCGTGGAGCAGGCCCGTTCCCGCTGTGTGGAGGGCTCGGCCGAGACGGGGACCGCGGACGTCCGTGCACGGACCGCCCCGGTGCCTGCGCAACTGCGGCCGGCGGACGAGGTGCGCGAGCGCTGCGAGGACGCCGGAGCGGCGCGGGGTGAGCACATTCACAGTGAGGCGCCGATCCCGAGGCCGCGCAGGGCGGACTGCCCGCGCGGCGACGAGGGGTCGCGAGCCGGTGAGGGACCGCTGCGTGAGGCGCCGTCCGAGACCGGGAGCGGGCGTCCTGTCGTGCAGCGGAACTCTGTGCGCCGGCAGATCCTCGACGCCCTGCGCACCGCGCTGGTGGCCGGGGAGCTGACGCCCGGGCAGGTCTACTCGGCGCCCGCGCTGGGCGAGCGCTTCGGGGTGTCGGCCACCCCCGTGCGCGAGGCGATGCAGCAACTCGCCCTGGAGGGCGCCGTCGAGGTCCTGCCCAACCGCGGCTTCCGCGTCGTCGTGCGCAGTGCCCGTGAACTCGCCGAGCTCGCCGAGATCCGGGCGCTGATCGAGGTTCCGATGATGCTGCGGCTCGCCCGCACGGTACCCGCGGAACGCTGGACCGAACTGCGCCCGCTGGCCGAGGCGACCGTACGGGCCGCGGCATCGGGGTACCGGGCGACGTACGCCGAATCGGACCGGGCCTTCCACAGCGCGGTGCTCACCCTCGGGGGCAACGAGCAGCTGGTGCGGATCGCGGAGGACCTGCACCGCCGTGCCCAGTGGCCGCTCGTCGGCGGCCCCGACCCACGCGGTCGTGCCGACCTCATCGCCGACGCGGCCGAGCACACGGCCCTGCTGGACGCGCTGACGGCACAGGACCTGGCGGTGGTGCAGTCCCTGGTGCGGGAGCACTTCACCGGGACGTTCTGACCGCACGGCGTTCGCGGCGGCCGGGCGTACGGGCGGTCGGCGCCGCCCCCGGCCGGTCGGCGCCGGCCACAAGCACCGGCGCCATCGAGGGGACAGGGGCGGACTCGCTCGATCTCCTAGGCGGCGTCCGGTCCCGCTCCCGGCTTCACCGACACCAGCTGCCGTGCGAGCCAGGTCGGTACACCGCCCAGCAACCGGAACAGCCGGCCCGCCTCGGCCCGCAGCCGGGAGGCCTCCGGCTCGGTCTCCGTGTCCGCGAGCGACGCCAGCGCGGGCGCCGTACCAACCAGGTAGCCCAGCTCCTCACGGATCCGCAGCGATTCGGCGAAGCCGTGCCGGGCCTCCGCCACCTCGCCCTCGCGCAGTGCGAGTCCCGCCAGATGGCGCCAGGTGAAGGAGAGCAGCAGCGCGTCCCCGTACGCGGAGGCGTTCGCATGGGCGCGGCGGTAGGCGGCGAGGGCCGCCTGCGGGGAGTGGGCGAGGTTCTCGGCGATGAGCCCCCGCCGGAAGTCCAGCAGCGCCCGGCCCGGAGCGCCCGGCGCGATCAGCGCGGCGGCCCGGCCGAGCGCGGCGCGCGCCTCGTCCGCCCGGTCCCGGACACCGTGCAGCGTGGCCGCGTACGCCAGTTGACCGCGCTCGCACGCCGCGGCGCCCCGCTCCTCGTCGCTGTGGGCCTGTGCCTCGGCCGTGCGCAGCGCGTCCTCGGCGTCCTCCCAGCCCTGCTCCGTGTACAGGCACCGTTCGACGAGCAGCGTGGCCCGCTGGAGCGAGGCCTCCGCCGTCTGCGCCTGCAGAAGGGCCGCCGCGTCGGCCCAGCAGGCGCGTGAGCGCAGCCGCCACACTGCGGTCTGGAGTGGATCGTCACCTGCGGTCGTTCCCGTACCAGACATGGCGGTATACGCCACGTTGCCCTCCCCGAGCGCGCCGTCGAGCTGTTGAGTGGTGGCGGCATTCCAGCACCAATCGCGGCGCCGGGCCAAGGGGGCGGGTGAAGGATTTCACAAAGTCGTGGGACAGGGCGGCGGTCGGAACCACCGTTCGTGCCGTCTGTGTGACCTCAGCTCATGCGCAACGCCAGGAAGAAGTCGAGCTTGTCCTCGAGGCGCGAGAGGTCACGACTCGTCAACTGCTCGATACGCCCGACCCGGTAGCGCAGCGTGTTGACGTGCAGGTGCAGCCGGGTCGCACAGCGGGTCCAGGAGCCGTCGCACTCCAGGAACGCCTCCAGGGTCGGGATCAGCTCGGCGCGGTGCTTGCGGTCGTAGTCGCGCAGGGGGTCCAGAAGGCGAGCCGTGAAGGCACGGCGCACATCGTCCGGGACGAACGGCAGCAGCAGCACATGCGAGGCCAGCTCCTGGTGGCCGGCGGCACAGACCCGGCCGGGCCGGGCTGCGGCGACCCGGCGGGCGTGCCGTGCCTCCTCCAGGGCGCCGCGCAGCCCCTCGGCCGAGTGCACCGCGGCGCTGACGCCCAGCGTCAGCCGGCCGTCGCCGTCGAGTCCCGCGGACAGAGGGGCCCGTACGGCCTCCAGGAGCGCGTCGGCGAGGATGCCCGGCTCGGTGCCGTCGTGCTCCGACGAGATCGCCGGCAGGGGGACGAGCGCGATGGCCTCGTCGCCCATGTGGGCCACCGCGATCCGGTCGGCGTGCTCCGGAGCGTCCGACTGGGGGTACTCCCGGTCCGAAGAGACCGAGGGAGTGTCGACCAGGATCTCCTCGAGCAGCGACTGGGCGATGAGGCCGCTCTCGGCCTCCCCCTCGTCCCACTCGATCCGGGCCACGACCACCTGCCAGTGCGGGGCCGCTCCGAGACCGGGCAGCAGCACGGGCGCCGCGACCCGCAGCCGGGCCGCGATCTCGGCGGGCGCTGCCCCCGTCTGCACCAGCTCGAGGACCTCCTGGGCGAGCCGCCGCCGCACCGTGCGCGCCGCGTCCCGCCGGTCCCGCTCGACCGCGATCAGCTGGGTGACGCCCTGCAGCAGGTCGAGCCGTTCCTCGGCCCAGTCGCCGGCGTCCGACTCGACGGCGAGCAGCCAGTCGGACAGCACCGTCTCGCGCACGTCCCGTGCCGCCTCGCCCATGCGGTCCGTCTCGGACGCCGGAAAGCGGTGGCCCCAGTTGCGGATCGGGAAGAGCGAGTACGTCGTCGTGCCGACCGTCACCCGGTGCGGTCCACGGCGGCCGGTGCGCACCGCCGTCAGGTGCTCGGCGGCCAGCCGGGTGCGGACGTCCGCCGCGAGCCCCGGCGTCGGGCCCGCGATCGGGCGGCCGGTGGGGGAGAGTACCCAGGCGCGCAGGTCCAGGTCGGAGCCGAGCAGGTCGAGGACGACGTCCGGGCCCCCGCCCGCCGGACCCGAGGTCATCATCCGCCGGTGCCGCTCCACCACGGCCGCCAGGTCCCCGGCCCGCTCGCCGGAGACCTGGCGCACGACGTGCTCGGTGATGGTGGCGAACGCCACCGACTCGTGGACGGCGAACAGCGGCAGCCGGTGCCGGGCGCAGGCCACGGCCAGGTCTTCCGGGATGTCTCCCAGCTCGGCCTCGCCGACGGCGAGCGCGGCGACGCCCGCACCTGCGAGAATACGGACGAAGGGCTCGGAGTCCGCGGCATCGTGCCGCCACGCCAGGCCCGTGAGGACCAGTTCGCCGCCGGAGAGATAGCGGCTCGGGTCCTTGAGATCCGTGGTCATCACCCCACGCACGGCGCGGTCCAGCTCGTCCTCGCCGCCCAGCAGCCGCAGCCCCAGCGCGTCGGTGGTCAGCAGTGCGCGCAGCCGCATGTCTCGTCGCCGCCGTTCTTGTCCGGAAATCCACGTTCGATCGGCCAGGGCGTTGGCCTGGGGTCACGGAAGCCGTGCTCGCGATTCCTTCCGGCAGTGCGTGATGTTTCCAGAGGAAACCGGTGAGGAAACTGATGGCCTCCGTTCATATGAATCTACAAGATGGGCCCCCTGGCCAGCCAACTCCTTCATGGTTTCGGTGACTGACCCCGGCGAAGCGGGGGCGGTGTACTGACCCCGTTGCGGGTTGAGAGCACCTGAACGAGCCGGGCCCGCCGACCGATCTCGGCTCGATCCGTACGACCCACGAAACGAAGAAGAGAGCCGGTCATGGACTTCCTTCGCCCTTCAAGCTGGGAAGAGGCGCTCGCCGCCAAGGCGGAGCACCAAACCGCTGTGCCGATCGCAGGCGGCACCGATGTGATGGTCGAGATCAACTTCGACCACCGCCGGCCCGAGTACCTGATGGACCTCAACCGCATCGGCGAACTGTACGAGTGGGAGGTCGGCGAGGACAGCGTGCGGCTCGGGGCCTCGGTCCCCTACGCCAAGATCATGGAGCACTTGCAGGTGGAACTGCCGGGCCTGGCCCTCGCCTCCCACACGGTCGCCTCCCCGCAGATCCGCAACCGGGGCGGCGTCGGCGGCAACCTCGGCACCGCCTCCCCGGCCGGCGACGCCCATCCCGCCCTCCTCGCGGCGGGTGCCGAGGTCGAGGCCGAGTCGGTGCGCGGCTCCCGCCGCATCCCGATCGACGCGTTCTACACCGGCGTGAAGCGCAACGCTCTGGCGCCCGACGAACTGATCCGCGCCGTCCACATCAAGAAGGCCGACGGCCCGCAGCAGTACTCGAAGGTCGGCACCCGCAACGCGATGGTCATCGCGGTGTGCGCCTTCGGCCTCGCCCTGCACCCAGCGACCCGCACGGTCCGCACCGGCATCGGCTCCGCCGCCCCGACCCCCGTCCGGGCCGAGGCCGCGGAGGAATTCCTGAACGCGGCGCTCGACGAGGGCGGTTTCTGGGAGAACGGCAGGATCATCACTCCGTCGGTCGCCAAGCAGTTCGCCGACCTGTGCTCCGCCGCGTGCAACCCGATCGACGACGTCCGGGGCACCGCGAGCTACCGCCGCCACGGGGTCGGCGTCATGGCGCGCCGCACCCTGACCTGGACCTGGGAGTCCTACCGCGGCACCGCCCGCGCCACGGAGGGAGTCGCGTAATGCGCGTCAACTTCACCGTCAACGGACGTCCGCAGGAAGCGGACGACGTCTGGGAGGGCGAGTCGCTGCTGTACGTCCTCCGCGAGCGCCTGGGGCTGCCGGGCTCCAAGAACGCCTGCGAGCAGGGTGAGTGCGGCTCCTGCACGGTACGCCTGGACGGCGTGCCGGTGTGTTCCTGTCTGGTCGCCGCCGGACAGGTGGAGGGCCGCGAGGTCGTCACGGTCGAGGGACTCGCGGACTACGCCGAGCAGCGGTCCTGCGCCTCGGACGGGAGCGGTACCTCACTGGACGAGGCGAAACACCGGCGGGCCAAGGGGGCCGGCTCACAGACCGGCGAGGGTGCGGAGCTCTCCCCGATCCAGCAGGCGTTCATCGACGCGGGTGCCGTCCAGTGCGGCTTCTGCACCCCGGGTCTGCTCGTGGCGGCCGACGAGATGCTGGAACGCAACCCCGACCCGAGCGACGCGGACATCCGTGAGGCGCTGTCGGGCAATCTGTGCCGCTGCACCGGCTACGAGAAGATCATGGACGCGGTCCGCCTGGCGGCCGCCCGGCAGTCCGAGGGGGTCTGAGCATGCCCAACGGCGTTCCCACCAAGATCACGCAGGGCTCTCGGACCAAGGGCGGCATCGGCGAGTCCACGCTCCGTCCGGACGGCATCCTCAAGGTCACCGGGGAGTTCGCGTACTCCTCCGACATGTGGCACGAGGACATGCTGTGGGGCCAGATCCTGCGCTCCACGGTCGCGCACGCCGAGATCGTCTCGATCGACACGAGCGCGGCTTTCGCCACACCCGGCGTGTACGCCGTCATGACGTACGACGACCTGCCGACCGAGGTGAAGTACTACGGTCTGGAGATCCAGGACACCCCTGTTCTGGCCCACGGCAAGGTCCGCCACCACGGCGAGCCGGTCGCGATCGTCGCCGCAGACCACCCGGAGACCGCGCGGCGCGCCGCCGCCAAGATCAAGGTGGAGTACCACGAGCTGCCGGTCGTCACGGACGAGGCGTCCGCGACGGCCCCTGACGCGCCCCTCGTCCACGAGAACCGCACCGACCACCACAGCGGCCATGTTCCGCACCCCAACATCGTCCACCGCCAGCCGATCGTCCGCGGCGACGTGGCGGAGGCCCGCGGGCGGGCCGACGTGATCGTCGAGGGCGAGTACTCCTTCGGCATGCAGGACCAGGCCTTCCTGGGGCCGGAGTCGGGACTCGCGGTCCCGGCGGAGGACGGCGGCGTCGACCTCTACATCGCCACCCAGTGGCTCCACTCCGACCTGCGTCAGATCGCGCCCGTCCTCGGCCTGCCACCGGAGAAGGTGCGGATGACGCTGTCCGGCGTCGGCGGCGCGTTCGGGGGCCGCGAGGACCTGTCGATGCAGATCCACGCCTGTCTGCTCGCGCTGCGCACCGGCAAGCCGGTCAAGATCGTCTACAACCGTTTCGAGTCGTTCTTCGGGCACGTCCACCGCCACCCCGCGAAGCTGTACTACGAGCACGGCGCCACCCGCGAGGGGAAGCTGACCCACGTCATGTGCCGGATCGTGCTCGACGGCGGCGCCTACGCCTCCGCGTCCCCGGCGGTCGTCGGCAACGCCGCCTCCCTGGGCATCGGCCCGTACGTCGTGGACGACGTCGACATCGAGGCCATCGCCCTCTACACCAACAACCCGCCCTGCGGCGCCATGCGTGGCTTCGGCGCGGTCCAGGCGTGCTTCGCCTACGAGGCGCAGATAGACAAGGTGGCGAAGGAACTCGGCATGGACCCGGTGGAGTTCAGGCAGGTCAACGCCATGGAGCAGGGCAGCGTCATGCCGACCGGACAGCGGGTCGACTCCCCGGCCCCGGTCGCCGAACTCCTGCGTCGCGTCAAGGCGATGCCGATGCCGCCGGAGCGCCAATGGGAGAGCTCCGAGGGCGCGGACGTCCGGCAGCTGCCCGGCGGTCTGTCCAACACCACGCACGGCGAAGGCGTCGTACGCGGTGTCGGCTACGCGGTCGGCATCAAGAACGTCGGATTCTCCGAGGGCTTCGACGACTACTCCACCGCAAAGGTGCGCATGGAGGTGATCGCGGGGGAGCCCGTCGCCACCGTGCACACCGCCATGGCGGAGGTCGGCCAGGGCGGTGTCACCGTCCACGCGCAGATCGCCCGCACCGAGCTGGGCGTCACCCAGGTGACGATCCAGCCGGCCGACACGCAGGTGGGGTCGGCGGGTTCGACGTCCGCCTCCCGCCAGACATATGTCACCGGCGGCGCCGTGAAGCACGCGTGCGAGCTGGTTCGTGAGAAGGTGCTGGAGATGGGCCGCCGCACGTTCGGCTCGACCCATCCGGCCTGGGCCACGGCCGAACTGCTGCTGGAGGGCGGCAAGGTCGTCACCGACGCCGGCGAGGTGCTCGCCGACCTGGTGGACGTCCTCGGTGACGAGGCCGTCGAGGTCGAGCGGGAGTGGCGGCACCGGCCCACCGAGCCCTTCGACCTGCGCACCGGACAGGGCAACGGCCATGTCCAGTACTCCTTCGCCGCGCATCGCGCCGTGGTGGAGGTCGACACCGAACTGGGTCTGGTCAAGGTCATCGAGCTGGCCTGTGCCCAGGACGTCGGCAAGGCGCTCAACCCGCTGTCCGCCGTCGGCCAGATCCAGGGCGGTACCACCCAGGGCCTGGGCATCGCGGTCATGGAGGAGATCGTCGTCGACCCGAAGACCGCGGAGGTGAAGAACCCGTCCTTCACCGACTATCTGATCCCCACCATCCTCGACACGCCGACCATCCCGGTCGACGTGCTCGAACTCGCCGACGACCACGCCCCCTACGGGCTGCGGGGCATCGGCGAGGCGCCCACCCTTTCCTCGACTCCCGCGATCCTGGCGGCCATCCGCAACGCCACCGGCCTGGAGCTGAACAGGACGCCGGTACGGCCCGAACACCTCACGGGCACGTGACCCCACGGGTGCTGAACAGGTGATTTTCACTGGGGGACCCCGTCCCACAGGCCCCCGATGCGGCCTGTCTCTTCTTCACGCCGCTGACGGCGATCGTCCCCCAGGAGGTGGCCTCGGCGGCTCTGGTGGTCATCGGGGCCATGATGCTGCCTCCACACCCCATCCACCACGACACGACGCCGGTCTCCACCGAACGGATCGGGTCGTTGGCCCGAGTGGGCATCAGACGGGTCTGCGGGCGAGGAGATACGCCTGCGGGCTGCCCTCCCGGGGGCCGTCTGCGGCCCGCACGAGCCGGGCGACCTCCTCGAAACCGGCCCGGCCCAGCAGCTCGGAGATCCTCTCCGGCGGGTAGCGGTAGACGTCCAGGGACAGATCGTGGCCGTAGGCGTGGTCGAGGTGCACACACTCGTCGCCGACCTTGAAGGCCATGAGGAGGTGTCCACCGGGGGCGAGGACCCGATGGAACTCCGAGAAGACCGCGGGCAGTTCCTCCGGCGGCGTGTGCACGGTGGAGTACCAGGCGAGGGCTCCCGCCAGCGAGCCGTCCCGGAGGTCGAGGGCGGTCATCGACCCGACGTCGAAGCGGAGACCGGGGTAGGCCTGCCGGGCGACGGCCACCATCTGCGGTGAGAGATCGATCCCGAAGGCGTCGAGTCCCAGCTTCTCCAGATAGGTCGTGATCCGTCCGGGGCCGCATCCGAGATCTCCGACCAGCCCGCCGCCGCCGTCGAGCACCCGCTCGGCGAACACCCCCAACATGGCACGGTCGAAGGGCATGTTCGCGAGCTGGTCCCTGAGCAACCTGTCGTAGTCCTCGGCCACCTCGTCGTACGAGGCCCGGGTCGTCCGATGGTGCGCGGTCTCCGTCATGCTGGAGGACTGTAGACGTCCCCACCGACACCGGGGCCGGGATCCGCCGCGAGCAACCCGTCCACCGCGCGTGCGAACATCCTTCGCCCCGCCCATCCCAGCGGCCGGTCGAAGAGCGCGGGCAGCGGGCGTACGGCCAGGTCCTCCCGCCACACCACGCGGGAGCCCCCCTTGCCGTGGGGGTGAACCTCGATCTCCGCCCAGCCGGTGACGAACCGCCCTTGCTTGACCAGGCGGCACAGTGCCGGTGGCCGCCAGACCGTCACCTGCATCGGGTCGTCCAAGGTGAGTGGACCGAGACCGGTGCGGGCCACGAAGACGGTGCCCTCGGCCGTCGGTGGCGGGGTGAGCACCGAGATCCGGGTCAGCGGCACCACGTTCCCGTGGCGCGGCCAGTCCGTGAGGCGGCGCCAGGCCTGGTCGACGGAGAGCCGGGTGACGCGTTCGACGAGGAAGAGGACCACCGGGGGATCGTAGGCAGGCGTTCGCCATTTCCGGCGTCGGGCACGCACAGACGGACAGAGTGTGAATTCACGGCAGGAGGGGTGACAAAGGGCGCACTCTCGCCGGCACATGCCGCATGGGGTGGACAACGCGCCCACCCCAGAGGCCGCTGAAGGCAGAGACCGGCCCGGCCGGCGTGCGCCGGCCGGGCCGGACGCCGGATCAGACGAGGTCGAACCGGTCCAGGTCCATCACCTTGGTCCAGGCGGCGATGAAGTCCTTCACGAACTTCTCCCGTGCGTCATCGCTCGCGTAGACCTCTGCGAGCGCACGCAGCTCGGAGTTCGACCCGAAGACCAGGTCGGCCCGGGTGCCGGTCCACTTGACCTCGCCCGTGGCCGCGTCGCGGCCCTCGAACGTGGTCTGGTCCTCGGACGTCCCCTTCCACGTCGTGCCCAGGTCGAGCAGGTTGACGAAGAAGTCGTTGGTCAGGACGCCGGGGGTCTCGGTGAACACGCCGAGCGCGGACTGCTGGTGGTTCGCGCCGAGGACGCGCAGACCGCCGACGAGGACCGTCATCTCGGGGGCGCTCAGGGTCAGCAGGTTGGCCCGGTCGAGCAGCAGGTACTCGGCCGGCAGGCGGTTGCCCTTGCCGAGGTAGTTGCGGAACCCGTCGGCGGCCGGCTCGAGCGCCACGAAGGACTCCGTATCGGTGTGCTCCTCGGTCGCGTCGACGCGGCCCGGGGTGAAGGGCACCTCGATGTCGTACCCGGCGTCCTTGGCGGCCTTCTCCACGGCCGCGGAGCCGCCGAGCACGATGAGGTCGGCCAGGGACACCTTCTTGGCGCCGGAGTCGGACTCCTGCCGGATGCCCTCGAGGACGCGCAGGACCGACGCGAGCTGGTCGGGGTCGTTGACCTCCCAGCCGCGCTGCGGCTCCAGGCGGATGCGCGCGCCGTTGGCGCCGCCGCGCTTGTCGCTGCCGCGGAACGTCGAGGCCGACGCCCACGCGGTGGCGACGAGCTGCGAGACGGTCAGGCCCGAGTCGAGGAGCTTGGCCTTGAGGGCCGCGATGTCCTCGGCGTCGACGGCCTCGCCCTGGGCCTCCGGCAGCGGGTCCTGCCACAGCAGGGTCTCCTGCGGAACCTCCGGGCCGAGGTACAGCGACTTCGGGCCCATGTCGCGGTGGGTCAGCTTGTACCAGGCCCGGGCGAACGCGTCGGCGAACTCCTCCGGGTTCTCGTAGAAGCGGCGGGAGATCTGCTCGTAGATCGGGTCGAAACGCAGCGACAGGTCGGTGGTGAGCATCGCCGGGGCGATCTTCTTCGAGGGGTCGTGGGCGGCGGGCACCGTGCCCTCGCCCGCGCCGTCCTTCGGCTTCCACTGCTTGGCGCCGGCGGGGGACTCGGTCAGCTCCCACTCGTAGCCGAAGAGGTTCTCGAAGAAGTTGTTGCTCCACCGGGTCGGCGTGGTGGTCCAGGTCACCTCGAGGCCGGACGTGATGGCGTCCGCGCCCTTGCCGGCGCCGAAGGTGTTCTTCCAGCCCAGGCCCTGCTCCTCCATCGAGGCGGCCTCGGGGGCGGGGCCGACGTGGTCCGCGGGGCCGGCGCCGTGGGTCTTGCCGAAGGAGTGGCCGCCGGCGATCAGGGCGACCGTCTCCTCGTCGTCCATCGCCATCCGGCGGAACGTCTCACGGATGTCGCGCGCCGCGGCGATCGGGTCCGGGTTGCCGTTGGGGCCCTCCGGGTTGACGTAGATGAGGCCCATCTGGACCGCGCCGAGGGGGTTCTCCAGCTCCCGGTCGCCGGTGTAGCGCTCGTCGCCGAGCCAGGTGGTCTCGGGGCCCCAGTAGACGTCCTCCTCCGACTCCCAGACGTCCGCACGGCCGCCGCCGAAGCCGAAGGTCTTGAAGCCCATCGACTCCAGTGCCACGTTGCCGGTGAGGATCATGAGGTCGGCCCAGGACAGGCTCTTGCCGTACTTCTTCTTGACCGGCCACAGCAGACGGCGGGCCTTGTCGAGGTTTCCGTTGTCCGGCCAGCTGTTGAGCGGCGCGAAGCGCTGCTGGCCGGCGCCGGCACCGCCGCGGCCGTCGCTGATCCGGTAGGTGCCAGCGCTGTGCCAGGCCATCCGGATCATGAACGGGCCGTAGTGGCCGAAGTCGGCGGGCCACCAGTCCTGCGAGGTGGTCAGCACCTCGGCGATGTCCCGTTTCACGGCCGCGAGGTCGAGGCTCTTGAACGCCTCGGCGTAGTCGAAGTCCTCGCCGAGCGGGTTGGCCACGGCGGGGTTCTTGGCAAGGATCTTCAGGTTGAGCCGCTCCGGCCACCACTGGCGGTTTCCGCCACCCTGCGTCGGGTGCGGGGCGCGCCCGTGCGCCACCGGGCAGCCACCTGCGCCCTCGGTCTTGGGATCGGTGACGCTTGCCTCATGGTTCTCGGACATGGGAATCCTTCCGGACTCGGTGGTTCACGGTGCTCAGGAACTGCGGGCGGTGGAACAGTCGGGGCACAGGCCCCAGTAGATGACCTCGGCCACGTCGACCGAGAAGCCGTGGTCGTCGGACGCGGTCAGGCAGGGCGCCTCACCGACCGCACAGGCGACGTCGGCGACAGCACCGCACGACCGGCACACGATGTGGTGGTGGTTGTCCCCGACGCGTCCCTCGAACCGGGCCGGGCCGCCGGCCGGTTCGATGCGGCGTATGAGTCCCACCCCGGTGAGTGCGTGGAGGGCCTCGTACACGGCTTGCAGGGAGATGTGCCCCACGCGATCGCGAACCGCGGAGGCGATCGCCTCGACGCCGAGGTGGTCACCCTCGCGGACGGTCTCGAGCAGTGCGACGCGGGCGGCCGTCACCCGCAGGCCGGCACCGCGGAGCTCCTCGGCGGTGGTCGGGGTCTGGGATGCGGTCACGGCGCCGAACCTACCGCTCCAAACACGAGGGATTCAAGAAAACGAATAACCCAAGTTTGCCAGAGTCGCGAGCGGCCTTTGTCCCGCCTTGTCCTGCGTCCGACTTTCGGTGGCCATGCGTGCGTCCGCGGTCGCGTTCCGGAGTGTCCTGGCCCGCCGACGGTCTCCTTGTGCGTCACCGGTGGCCCTCGATACGGTGCGTGGTCCAGAACGGGGTCAGGTCCGTGGTCGTCGCGGCCCGGGCGGCCGTGCCGGCTCCGGCTGACGACCGCACTGGAAAGCCCACGCCCACATCTGTGGCGCCGCCGCACGTGGGCAACAGATCGCCCACGCCCTGTAGATGGCGCCGCGCATCCGCGCCACCTACAGGGCCATGGGCATGTCCGCCGAGGTACGAAGTCGATCGAGCCTGCTTGCTTGTCGCTACAGCCAGTCGCGGTGCTTGAAGATGAAGTACAGGCTCACGCAGACGATCCCCATCAGGCCGATCGCGACGGGGTATCCGAACCCCCAGTGCAGTTCCGGCATGTGCTGGAAGTTCATGCCGTAGATCGTGCCGACCAGTGTCGGCGCGAACAGGATCGCCGCCCAGCTGGAGATCTTCTTGATCTCCTCGTTCTGCTCGAAGCCCGCCTCCGCCAGTGCCCGCATCTCCGCGTTCTGCTGTTGTGTGACGAGCGTGGCGTTCACCGTCAGGATGTCGGCCAGGGCCTGGCGGAAGCCGTCGACGCGCTCGCTGGTGTGCGTGACATGGTCGGCCACGTCCCGCAGATAGCGCTGCAGTTCCTCGTCCGTGCCGTACTTCGCGAAGCCCGCCATCAGGCCGCGCAGCATGCCCACCAGGGGGCGAGTGGCGCGCTGGAACTCCACCATCTCGCGGGAGAGTTCGTAGATACGCCGGGAGACCTCCGGGTCGCCGCGGAAGACCTCGGTCTCGATCTCGTCGATGTCGATCTGCACGCCTTCCACCACGGGGGCGTATCCGTCGACCACCGCGTCCAGGATCGCGTACAGCACGGCCTCCGGGCCCAGCCTCAGCAGCTCCGGTGACTCCTCCATGCGTTTGCGGACGGCCGACAGATCCGGTGCGGCGCCGTGGCGGACGGTGACGACGAAGTCCGGGCCGACGAACACGTGCAGCTCACCGAAGTCGACCTCTTCCGGTGCGTCCAGATAGCGGGCGGCGCGCAGCACGACGAACAGCGTGTCGCCGTAGCGCTCCAGCTTCGGCCGCTGGTGCGCCTCCATCGCGTCCTCCACCGCGAGCGGGTGCAGGTCGAACTCCTCGGCCAGAGAGAACAGTTCGGCCTCGGTGGGACGGGCGAGACCGATCCACGCCATGCCGTCCGGCTCGTCGGGCAGCCCTCGGAAGGTCTCGGCCAGGGTGGCAGGTGACGAGACGCGGACGCCGCCCCGGTACAGGGCCGCCTGCACGATGCTGCCCGTGTCCGCCGCTTCCGCGGACGCCGGGGCGGAGGCGGGAGCCGGGGGACTCGCGGGTGGGGCCGCCGTCTGGGTCAGGGCTCGGCGCCAGACGGACTTCCTGCCGTTCCTCGGGGCCGGACGGGCAGGGCGCTCGGACATCGCGGGTGCCTCCCGTGTCGAACGTACGTCTGTGTGATCACGGAGCAGGATATACGGGGGATACGGCCCATCTCCGTATGGGACCAGACCCCGGGCCGTGTCGGACGATCGGCGAGCGGCCGGAGCCCCACGACGCTGCGGGGGGTTGCCGACTGGCACGCTGTCGCCCATGGATCGTTCAGAAGTACTGCTCATCGGTGGACGGGCCGGGGTCGGCAAGACGACGGTGGGGTGGGAGGTCTCCGCGCTGCTGCGTGCCGCGGCCGTTTCTCATGCGGTCATCGACGGTGACTTCATGGGGCAGGTACACCCGGCGCCGAAGGGGGACCCCGACCGCTCGGGGGTCACCGAGAGCAACTTGACGGCCGTGTGGGGAAACTTCGCTCAACGCGGCTACCGCCGCCTGATCTACACGAACACCCTGTGCGTGCTGCCCGAAGCGACGGGCATGTTCGAGCGGGCCATGGGGGCCGGGGTGCGGATCGTACGGGTAGTGCTCACCGCCTCCGATGCCACCACCCGGGAGCGACTCGTGGGCCGGGAACTCGGCTCGGAGCTGGAGAAGGAACTGCAGGGCAGCGTCCCTAAGGCACGTCTCCTGGACGAGCGGGCTCCCGCGGAGGCGCTGCGCGTGGTGACGGACGGCCGGCTTGTGGTGGACATCGCGCAAGAGGTGGTGACTGCCACCGGCTGGACCGGGCCCCACCCCGCCTGTGGATCGTGATCGCGCGAGGCGTGAGGGCCGGGAGCGTGGCCGGGATCCGGTGAGCATCGCGGACAGTAGCTGTCCGCAAGCGTCGATAGCGTGCAGGGCATGACGAAGACGAGCTCCGCGACACGCAAGGCGCCCCGGACGGCTTCGGCGCCCGTTCTCGGTCTCCGCACCCTCAACCGCGCCACTCTCGACCGTCAGTTCCTGCTGCGCCGCTCGCCGCTGCCCGCGAAGGCCGCCGTCGGGCATCTCCTCGGACTCCAGGCGCAGAACGTCAAGCCCCCGTACTACGCGCTCGCTGCCCGACTGGAAGGCTTCGCCCCCGAGCACCTCTCGCGGCTCGTCGCCGACCGCGAGGTCGTCCGCATCGTCACCATGCGCTCCACCATCCACGCCCACACCGCCGACGACTGCCTCAGCCTGCGTCCGCTGGTCCAGCCGGCCCGCGACCGTGAGCTCGGTCTCTTCCGCAAGGGTCTCGCAGGAGTCGACCTCGACCGGCTCTCCGTCCTCGCCCGGGACCTCGTGGAGGCCGAGCCGCGCACCATGAAGCAGCTGCGCGAGGCCCTGCCGGCCCAGTGGCCGCACGCCGACCCCCAGGCCCTCGCGCTCGCGGCCCGCTGCCGGCTGCCGCTGGTCCAGGTCACCCCGCGCGGGCTGTGGGGCCGTAGCGGCCAGGTCGCGCTCACCACCGCCGAGCACTGGCTCGGACGCCCCGCCGAGCCGGCCCCCACCCCGGACTCCGTCGTACTGCGCTATCTCGCCGCGTTCGGGCCCGCCTCGGTGAAGGACATGCAGACCTGGGCCGGTCTCACGGGCCTGCGCGACGCCTTCGAACGACTCCGCCCCCGGCTCTCCACCTTCCGGGACCCGATCGGCGTGGAGCTCTTCGACCTCCCCGATGCGCCCAGGCCCGATCCGGACACCCCGGCCCCGCCCCGATTCCTGCCCGAGTTCGACAACCTGCTTCTCTCCCACGCCGACCGCACCCGCATCGTGCCCCCGGACCTCAAGGGCCGCAGCTGGTCGGGCAACCAGGCCCACCGCACGCTCCTCGTCGACGGTCTCCTGGCCGGCGTGTGGAAGCTGGAGAAGGACGCGCTCGTCATCGAGCCCTTCGGCAGGCTGACCAGGGCTCAGCGGGAGGACGTGACGCGGGAAGGGGAGCGGATGCTCGCCGTGATGCATCCGGGAACGCCGTACGACATCCGGTTCGGGAGCGTCGTACGGCGGTGAGGGGCTCTTCCGGTCGCCCTGCGGTGACTGCTCCGGTGGGGCCAGGCCCGGTTGGAGAGGGAGCGTTGCGGGCCGCTCGTGGAGGCCCGCAACGCCCCCTGGTATCTACCTGAGTGATCGTCCTCAGGAGTCTTCGGGGCGGCTACGAGCCGACCTGTGCGCTCACCGGGCTCGAGAAGGCGGTCAGCCGGGTGCAGACGCCCGGGGGGCCGGCCTCGGCGCAGCCGTTGCCCCGGGAGGTGATGCCTGCCAGGACGCCCCCGATGAGCAGGGGACCGCTGCTGTCGCCCCGGCAGGTGTCCACGCCGCCCGAGGAGTAGCCGGCGCACACCATGTCGCTCCCGTGGTATGCGGAGGTCGCGGTGGCGGCAACGGCGGTCTTTGTGCCGCGGTTGTTCCCGAACATGGGTCTCCTCATGGCGTTGCCGGTGGGGGTCGCGCGGGTGTGGTGCCCGGGCGAACGGCACGTTCCTTACGCTAGAAGCCGGTGGAGTTCGGCCCAATGAGGGAACCCCCTGGGGGAGTTGGGCAGGGAAAACCCTCGGTCTGTGCGCGTAAACCCGTCAAACCGTCTGCCGGGAGGTGGAGTTCAGCCGGACGGTCGCCCCGCCGCCAGTCGCACGATGTCCACCCGTGACCGGATCCCCAGCTTGCGGTAGACACGCGTGAGCGTCGCCTCCACCGTCTTCACGCTGATGAACAGGCGGGCCGCGATCTCCCGGTTCGTCGCGCCCTCCATGACCAGCGCGGCCACCTGCCGCTCCGTCGCGGCCAGGGAGTCGAGAGCGGCCGCGGCCAGCGGCGGCTGGGCCGGGCTCGTCACCGTCGCCGTCTCCACCTGGCGCAGCCACGGCATCGCACGGCAGCGACGGAAGAGCCGGGCCGCCTCGTCGTAGGCCGCCGGTCCCGTCGGCCGGCCGGGCAGACCGGCGAGCGCGTAGGCCGCCCGCGCCTCCTCCAGCCTGTACCCCAGTTCGGCCAGTCTGTCCTGACACAGTGTCAACTGCCGGGCCGCTGCGTTCGCCTCGCCACGGGCCGCACGCGTCAGCGCCTCCGCCCGGTCCAGTACCGCGAGCACGCTCTCTCGTCCGAGGTGCTGCGCCCGGGCACGGGTGGCGTCGATGACGCCCTGTGCCTCGGCCGGCTCCCCGATGCGCACCAGTGCCTCGGCGAGGTCGCCGTGCCAGCGCCCCCGGGCGGGGTCGGTGACCCCGAGCCCTTCCTCCAGCTCCCGGACCCTGCGCAGGGAGTGGACCGTCCCCGGCGCGTCGCCGGCCACCAGCTGGGCGTGCCCCAGCGCGGCCAGCGCCCGCGACAGATAGATCACGTCGCCGTCCTCCTCGGCGCGCGCCACCGCCTCGCGCGCCAGCGACAGGGCCCGGTCCACCTCACCGCCCGCGGCCTCGGCGAGCGAGGTGAGCATCGCGCTCGCAGCCTCGCCGATCCCGGTGTCCCGCGCCAGCCGGAGGCTCTCGCGCGCGAGGTCAAGCGCTCGTCCGCAGTGCCCCGCCCGCAGTTCGGTCTCGGCGAGACCGCGCAGGAAGTGCACCTCGGCCTCGACCATTCCGCGCCGTCGCGCCTCGCGTAGCAGCGAGCTGACCGTCTTGCGGGCCTCGGCCAGCTGGTCACTCATGATCAGCCAGCGGAACCGTACGGAGCCCGCGCCGTTGTGGTCGCACGCCACCCGTGGGTCCTGCGGCTCCTTCAGCGCCCGCTTGATGGTCAGGGGCGCGTCCGGATGTCCCATCAGGGTCTCGGCCTGAGCCTGGAAGGCCAGTGCCAGCAGTTCGTTGCGCCGGTCGCCCGCCCGGGCCGCCAGGTCCGCGGCGCGCGCGCCCTCCTCCCGCGCCCGCTCGAAGTCACCCTCCACGAGCAGCGCCCGCCAGGCGAGCTGGTAGTGCACGAGGGTCAGCAGCCGCGGGTCGTCCCCCGCATCGGCCAGCGCCTGCGGGAAGACCGCGTCGACCTCGGCCATGGCGTGCCCGGCGGCGTCGATGACGACCATCCACGCCCGCACCCGGTCCGCCGGCTCGGTCGCGTGGGCCAGCACCTCGTCGGCGATGTCCCGGGCGAAGTCGGTCTCCCCGGCGGTCAGCGCGTCCGCGGCCGCCTGCAACCGCCGCTCGTCCGGGCCCGGTACGGCATCGCTCGGAGTGTGCCGGGCCGCGAGCAGCCCGAGTTCCGCCGCCACCGACGGCGCGCCCCGGTCCCGGGCTACGGCCGCGGCCTCGCCCAGACGTGCGGCCACTTCGGGGTCCGTACCCGTCGTCGCCAGCGCGAGATGACGGGCCCGCTCGATCGGATCGGAGGCCGCGGTGGACAGGGCGGCGTGCGCCGCCCGTCGCTCCTGGGCGTCGGCCTGCGCGTACAGCGCGGCCGATATCAGCGGATGCGCGAACCGTACG
This sequence comes from Streptomyces chiangmaiensis, assembly GCF_036281785.1. Classification (NCBI taxonomy): domain Bacteria; kingdom Bacillati; phylum Actinomycetota; class Actinomycetes; order Kitasatosporales; family Streptomycetaceae; genus Streptomyces; species Streptomyces chiangmaiensis. Next base: position 52,680 of record NZ_JAYWVC010000003.1, read on the forward strand.
CCCGGCGCGTCCTGTTCGGTCACCAGCAGCCCGAGGGCGGCGGCCTGCGCGGTGTCCGCCTCCGCGTTCGTCCGGCCCGCCGCGTGCAGCAGGGCCAGTGTGGGACGTGCCCCCGCGCTCGCCACGAGCAGTGTGCGGCGCGCCTCCGCGGACAGGGCCTCGAGCCGGTTGAGCACCAGGGCCCGCAGCGAGGTCGGCACGGGCAGCGGCTCACCGGGGCTCGGCGGTGTCGTGCTCTCGACGAGGGCACGGCCGAGTTCCAGCGCGAACAGCGGATTGCCGCCGCTGGTGCGGTGGATGTCCCGGACGGTGGAGCGGGGCAGGCCGGTGTAGCCGCGGTGGTCGAGGAGTTCGGCGACATGGGCGCGGGAGAGCGGGTTGATCCTGACGGCGAGCGTGTCCGGCGGGGACGCGCTCAGACAGCGGTCGTACTCCTGGCCCTGCGGCTGGGTGTGGGTGCGGACCGCGCACAGCATTTGCACGGGCGTGCCGCCGAGGCGTCGCGCCGCGAAGCCGAGCAGTTCGGCGCTTGCCGGGTCCAGCCACTGGAGGTCGTCGGCGACGATCAGCACAGGGCCGCGGGAGGCGAGGGCCCGGAGGGTGGACAACACCGCGAGCCGCAGCGCGAGTCCGTCCCGTTGCAAGGTGGACTCGCCGCGGCCGGTGAGCGCGGACTCCAGCGCGGTGCGCTGCGGGGCGGGCAACTGGCAGGCGACCTCGTCCACCACGAGACCGAGCAGATCGGCCAGGGCCAGGAAGGGCAGGTGCGATTCGGACTCGGTCGCCGAGCATCGCAACACGGTGCGCACCACTTCGCCGTATTCCGTGGCCAGCGAGCGCAGAACCGTCGACTTTCCAATTCCGGCCGGGCCGTGCACCAGCACACTTCCCCCGGCGGCGAGCTGCTCGCGTGCGCCGGCGAACAGCTCCTCCCGTCCGATGATCAGGTCGGGGCGGGGTCTGGCAGGCTCCTTGAAGTCCCGTCGCACGGTCACCGCTCCCCTCGGGTGTGTCGTGTCCTGGCCAGGCCAATATTAGGCAACCGGCCATTGAATTCGGGACAGATGATCGTGGTGAGGAAATAACAGATGGATGGCACGGGGGAATTCGTCGGGGCGCCGAACGAATGGAGCACCGACCGTCCAGAGGAGTGCAAATAGGGCGGATGGGTGGTAATCCTCCAAGAACCTCCCGTGAGCGGGGGAGGGACGCGGGCCCGGGGGTCTACGGCAGTATCCCCGCGCGCCGCGCCGCGACCACCGCCTCCCACCGGGTGCGCGCGCCCAACTTCCGCATCGCCGACCGCAGATAGGCCTTCACCGTCTCCGGACGCAGTCCCAGCCGCTCCGCGGCCACCGCGTTGGTGGAGCCCACCGCCACACAGGACAGGACGTCCACCTCCCGAGGGGAGATACCCGCGGGCCGAGCGGGGGAGGAGGGGGAGACCGCACCCGCGAGGCGCCCGCAGACCTCGAGGAGTTCGGCCCGCAACGCCGGGTCCTCGACCCGCTGGGCCAGCGCCCGCAGCGTGCCGTGGGCCTCGCGGACCTGCTCCCAGGCCGCTCCAGACGGTCCCGCAGGCTCCCGTACGGCCGTCAGCAGGGCACGAGCCTCGTCCCGTGCGACCAGTGCCTGCTCCACGTCCCGCGCGGCCTCCACGGCGGCGCTCAGCGTTCGGTCGCCGAGGGGCTGCGCCGTTCGCAGGGCGCCGTACAGCACACCGCGCACCCGGCGCCGTACGACGACAGGCACGGCCAGCACGGACTTCAGGCCTTCCGTCGCCACCGCCGCGTCGTACTCGTGGCTGATCTGCCGGGAGGCCGAGTAGTCGGTCACCGCGCACGGCCGGGCAAGCGCCACCACCTTGCCGCCCAGACCGTTGCCGGAGACGACGGCCAGTGCGCTGAGCGCTCTCGTCGCATTGCCGCTGAGTTCGCTGATGCGGATCTGCGGCCGCCCGGACTCCACCAGGCCGCCGAAGGCGACCGGCAGCCCCGTGGCACGCCGCAGACGCACCAGTGCGCCACGCACCTCCACCGCTTCGGCTGCGTCTGCTGCCACGTGCTCGCCCTTTCATCGTGGCGTACCCCCGTTCGGGGGTAGTGAGACCTGTATCACGGATTACACGATGTTCGGTGGCTGTCCGGCAAGGAGGAGGACACATGACGGCGAACACCGACGCGACCGCGGCCTTCCGGGCCGCACGGGACTTTCTGCTGGCGCACCGGGAGGACTACGAGGCGGCATACGGGGGCTTTTGCTGGCCGCGCCCTGCGTACTTCAACTGGGCGCTCGACTGGTTCGACGTCATCGCGGACGGCAACGACCGCACGGCGCTGCACATCGTGGAGGAGGACGGCACCGCCACCCGGCTGTCCTTCGCGGAGATGTCCGAGCGCTCGAACCGGGTCGCCAACCGGCTGCGCGAGTGGGGCGTGCGCGCCGAGGACCGCATCCTCGTCATGCTCGGCAACCAGGGCGAGCTGTGGGAGACGGCGCTGGCCGCGATGAAGCTGCGCGCCGTCGTCATCCCGGCCACTCCCCTGCTCGGCCCCGCCGACCTGCGCGACCGTGTGGAGCGCGGCCGGGTCCGGCATGTCGTCGTACGCGCCGAGGACACCGCCAAGTTCGACGAGGTGCCCGGCGACTACACCAGGATCGCCGCCGGCGGTGCGCCCGAGGGCTGGCTGGCGTACGAGGACGCGTACGCCTCCGGCGCGGACTTCCGGCCGGACGGGCCGACCCGCGCCGACGACCCGCTGATGCTGTACTTCACCTCGGGCACGACCGCCCGGCCCAAGCTGGTCGAGCACACCCATGTCTCGTATCCGATCGGCCACCTGGCGACCATGTACTGGATCGGCCTCAAGCCCGGGGATGTGCACCTCAACATCTCCTCTCCGGGCTGGGCCAAGCACGCCTGGTCGAATCTCTTCGCCCCGTGGAACGCGGAGGCGACCGTCTTCCTGTACAACTACACCCGCTTCGACGCGGTCCGGCTGATGGCCGAGATGGACCGCGTGGGCGTGACCACCTTCTGCGCCCCGCCAACCGTGTGGCGCATGCTCATCCAGGCCGACCTCGGGCAGCTGCGCACCGCGCCGCGTGAGGCGGTCGCCGCCGGCGAGCCGCTCAACCCCGAGGTGATCGAGCAGGTACGGCAGTCCTGGGGCGTGACCGTCCGGGACGGCTTCGGACAGACGGAGACGGCCGTACAGGTCTCCAACAGCCCGGGTCAGCCGCTGAAGACGGGCTCCATGGGCCGTCCCAGCCCGGGCTTCCGCGTCGAACTGCTCGATCCCGTGAGCGGGGCGCCCGGCGTGCCGGAGGGCGAGATCGCCCTGGACCTGTCCGAACGGCCCGTCGGTCTGATGACCGGCTACCACGGCGACGCCGAGCGCACAGCGGAGGCGATGTCCGGCGGCTACTACCGGACCGGGGACATCGGCTCGCGCGACGAAGACGGATACATCACCTATGTCGGGCGTGCCGACGACGTGTTCAAGGCATCCGACTACAAGATCTCCCCCTTCGAGCTGGAGAGCGCACTGCTCGAACACGAGGCGGTGGCCGAGGCGGCCGTGGTGCCCGCGCCGGACGAGGTGCGTCTCGCGGTGCCGAAGGCGTACATCGTGCTCGCCGCCGGCTGGGAGCCCGGTCCGGACACCGCGAAGGTCCTCTTCGAGCACTCCCGCGAGGTGCTCGCCCCCTACAAGCGCATCCGCCGCCTGGAGTTCGGCGAGCTGCCCAAGACCGTCTCCGGCAAGATCCGCCGGATCGAACTGCGTGAGGCCACGGCGGCGGGTTCCGAGCACGAGTACCGCGAGGAGGACTTCCGGTGACGGAACTGTCGTACACGCACGGGACGAGCGGCACCGCCCTGCTGGGGGACACGATCGGGGACAATCTGGACCGGGCCGTGGCCGCCTGGCCGGAGCGTGAGGCGCTCGTCGACATCCCGTCCGGGCGACGCTGGACCTACGCCCGGTTCGCGCAGGACGTGGACCGGCTGGCGTACGCGCTGCTGGGGAGCGGGATCGCCAAGGGTGACCGGGTGGGCATCTGGGCCGTCAACTGTGCGGAGTGGGTGCTGGTCCAGTACGCCACCGCCCGCATCGGCGCGATCATGGTCAACATCAATCCGGCCTATCGCACACACGAGGTCGAGTACGTTCTCAACCAGTCGGGCATCTCGCTGCTGTTCGCCTCCCTCAGCCACAGGACGAGCGACTACCGGGTGATGGTCGAGGAAGTGCGCAGCAGGTGCCCGCAGCTGCGCGAGGCGGTCTACATAGGCGACCCGAGCTGGGACGCGCTGCTCAGCCGCGGGACGCCCGACCTGCAGGAGGAGTTCCGCGCCCGCAGGGGCGAGCTGTCCTGCGACGACCCCATCAACATCCAGTACACCTCGGGGACGACGGGCTTTCCGAAGGGAGCCACTCTCTCCCACCACAACATCCTCAACAACGGGTACTTCGTGGGCGAGTTGATCGCCTACACCGAGCAGGACCGGGTCTGCATCCCCGTGCCCTTCTACCACTGCTTCGGCATGGTGATGGGCAACCTCGCGGCGACCTCGCACGGCGCCTGTATGGTCATCCCGGCGCCGTCCTTCGACCCCAGGGCCACGTTGCAGGCCGTCCAGCAGGAGCGCTGCACCTCGCTCTACGGCGTGCCGACCATGTTCATCGCGGAGCTGAACCTCGCCGATTTCGCGACGTACGACCTCTCCTCCCTCCGCACCGGCATCATGGCGGGCTCGCCGTGCCCGGTCGAGGTGATGAAGCGGGTGGTCGCCGAGATGCACATGGAGGAGGTCTCCATCTGCTACGGCATGACGGAGACCTCACCGGTGTCGCTGCAGACCCGGATGGACGACGACCTGGAGCACCGCACCGGGACCGTCGGCAGGGTCCTGCCGCATATCGAGGTCAAGGTCGTCGACCCGGCCGGCGTCACCCTGCCGCGTGGCTCGGCCGGCGAACTGTGCACCCGTGGCTACAGCGTGATGCTCGGCTACTGGAACGAGCCCGAGAAGACCGCGGAAGCCGTCGACCCGGGCCGCTGGATGCACACGGGGGACCTGGCGATGATGCGCGAGGACGGCTACGTCGAGATCGTCGGCCGCATCAAGGACATGATCATCCGCGGCGGCGAGAACGTCTACCCGCGCGAGATCGAGGAGTTCCTGTACACACATCCGAAGATCGCCGACGTCCAGGTGGTCGGGGTTCCCCACGAGCGGTACGGCGAAGAGGTCCTCGCCTGTGTCATCCCGCGCGATCCTGCCGATCCGTTGACGCTGGAGGAGGTGCGGGTCTTCTGTGCGGGGCGGCTCGCCCACTACAAGATCCCGAGCAGGCTGCAGCTCCTCGACTCCTTCCCCATGACGGTCTCGGGCAAGGTGCGCAAGATCGAGCTTCGGGAGACCTACGCGGAAGGGGATTAGGGGCGGCCCTCAGGCCCGGCCGGCGGCCAGTTCGTCGGCTGGGTCGTTCACCGGCTGTGGTGTGCCGGTGAGGTCGAGGACGAAGAGCGGGACGGCGAGACGGTCGGCGACGTAACGGGCGTCGTCGTCGTAGCCCGCGAGCGAGAAGTAGGCGCAACGGACGGACGCGGACATGGCGGTCAGCCACAGGCACTCCACGTCCCGCAGCGTGGCCGGGTGCACCGTCGGGTCCACCTGCGCAAGGATCCCCCGTGCCGCGAGTCCGATCCCGTTCGGCTGCCGCTGGTCGGCGCGCCGGATGCGGCGGTAGCCGAGCCAGCGCAGATACAGCGCGGCGGCGGTGACGGCGTCCCGCGCGGTGCGGATGGCGACGGGCCGGAAGGCGCCGCGGGGCGACGCGCCGCTCCCGCCACGCACCGGGGGCGCCAGGCCCTCTCCCTCTCCCCGTGTCACCTCCGTGTCCGGGTCGGCGGCGCCCGCGTCCATCGGGGCGGACGGCGCCGGCGGTCGCGGTTCGCGGTGCACCGGCATCAGGAGGATCGTTCCGCACGGGCAGCCCAGCTCCGGACGAGGCCACTGGTCCGCGCGGCCGCAGGTCCCACAGCGGACGGTGACCCAGGCGTCGTCCCAGGTGTGACGGGTGACGACGCGAGGTGCCGAGAGGCGGTCCAGCGGCGGGGTGACGGGTGCGCCGCACGGGCACGGATAGGCCGGCGCGGTGTAGAGGTGCTCGCGCCGACAGGCCGGGCAGCACACCGGCACGCTCTCGGGCATGGCCCACTCCAAGGCGTCAGGTCGGACAGCGCTCCCATGGTGCTCCCGCGGCGCCCTGCTTGTCCTTCGCTTCGTCAACCGGGAATCCGAGGACCCTCCGCCCTTGACGCCTCCGGCCCGCCCACCTACATTGCTTCCAGATAGTAGAAACAAAATTCCACATTACGAAAGTGCTCACCGCGGGGCGCGACGGGAGCGCGAGTCCGACAGCCGAAGCAGGAGTACTCAATGGCTCGTATGACCGCTGCCCGCGCGGCAGTCGAGATCCTCAAGCGCGAGGGCGTCAGCAACGCGTTCGGGGTCCCGGGTGCGGCGATCAACCCTTTCTACGCGGCCCTGAAGGCGGCCGGCGGGATCCAGCACACGCTCGCCCGCCATGTCGAGGGCGCCTCCCACATGGCGGAGGGCTACACCCGTACGCACCCCGGCAACATCGGCGTCTGCATCGGCACCTCGGGCCCGGCCGGGACCGACATGATCACCGGGCTCTACTCCGCGACCGGCGACTCGATCCCGATCCTCTGCATCACCGGCCAGGCGCCGACCGCGGTCATCCACAAGGAGGACTTCCAGGCCGTCGACATCGCGTCGATCGCGCGGCCGGTCACGAAGATGGCCGTCACCGTGCTGGAGGCGGCACAGGTCCCCGGAGTCTTCCAGCAGGCCTTCCACCTGATGCGCTCCGGTCGCCCCGGTCCGGTCCTCGTCGACCTGCCGGTCGACGTCCAGCTCACCGAGATCGAGTTCGACCCGGAGACGTACGAGCCGCTGCCGGTCTACAAGCCCGCCGCGACCCGCGCCCAGATCGACAAGGCGATGGCGCTCCTCAATGCCTCCGAGCGCCCGCTCATCGTGGCCGGGGGCGGTGTCATCAACGCCGACGCCGCCGAACTCCTCGTGGAATTCGCAGAACTGACGGGCACTCCGGTCGTCCCGACGCTGATGGGCTGGGGCGTCCTCCCCGACGACCACGAGCTGAACGCCGGAATGGTCGGCCTGCAGACCTCGCACCGCTACGGCAACGCGACGTTCCTGGAATCCGACTTCGTGCTCGGCATCGGCAACCGCTGGGCCAACCGCCACACCGGCAGGCTCGACGTCTACACGGCGGGCCGCACGTTCGTCCACGTGGACATCGAGCCCACCCAGATCGGCAAGATCTTCGCCCCGGACTACGGCATCACCTCCGACGCCAAGGCGGCCCTCGAGCTGTTCGTCGAGGCGGCACGGGAGTCGAAGGCGGCGGGCGGGCTGCCCGACCGCTCCGACTGGGCCGCCGCCGCCCAGGAGAAGAGGGGCCGCCTCCAGCGCCGCACACACTTCGACGACATCCCCATCAAGCCGCAGCGCGTCTACGAGGAGATGAACAAGGCCTTCGGTCCCGAGACCCGGTACGTCTCCACCATCGGCCTCTCGCAGATCGCCGGCGCCCAGATGCTGCACGTCTTCAAGCCGCGCCACTGGATCAACTGCGGGCAGGCCGGACCGCTCGGCTGGACCGTCCCCGCCGCGCTCGGCGTCGCCAAGGCCGACCCGGAGGCGTCCGTGGTCGCCCTGTCCGGTGACTACGACTTCCAGTTCATGATCGAGGAGCTGGCCGTCGGGGCACAGCACCGGATCCCGTACATCCACGTCCTGGTGAACAACTCCTACCTGGGCCTGATCCGCCAGGCACAGCGGGCGTTCGACATCGACTTCCAGGTCAATCTGGAGTTCGAGAACATCAACTCGCCGGAGCTCGGCGTCTACGGCGTCGACCATGTGAAGGTCGCCGAGGGCCTGGGCTGCAAGGCGATCCGGGTGACCGACCCGAACGAGCTGGGCGCCGCCTTCGAGCAGGCCAAGAAACTCGCCGCCGAGCACCGGGTGCCGGTCGTCGTCGAGGCGATCCTGGAGCGCGTCACCAACATCTCGATGTCGACCACCAACGACATCTCCCATGTGGTCGAGTTCGAGGAGATCGCCACGGAACCGCGCCACGCGCCCACGTCCATCAGGACGCTGAAGGTCTGACCGGATCGTCACAGGGGGCGGCCGGTGCATGCGACCGGCCGCCCCGCACGGCTGTCCTCATGCCGTCCCGCAGCCGCTGTCCCCGCCGCCACCGCTTGCGCCCCAGCCCGGCCGGAGCTCCAGCTCCGTGGTCCCGGCACGCCCGACGAGCCCGGCCTCACGGGCGAAGCGCGGCACGAGCGAGGTCAGCGCCCGGTCTCCGTACAGCGCGACGGCGAGCAGCAGTTCGTCGTGCAACAGGCCCTTCCTGTACGCGGGAAGCGGCTCCCGGGTACGCAGCGACCGCAGAGTGCGCCGTGCCGTCCATGTAGGGCCGCGCAGGAAGCCGCGCAGCAGGCCGGCCGCCACGAGCTCCCCGCGCAGCTCGGTCAGCGCGCTCCGCACGCCCCGCCGCTCCGACAACTGCCCCATCCCCGCGGGCCGGTAGAGCGCGGAACGCACCGCCTTCGTGAGCCTGGGCACGGACTGCCCCGCGTCGCCGAGCGCCCGCGTGGACCGCATCGTGCCCGCCCGGCCCGCCTCGACGGCGCCTCGCAGATGCAGGTCGAGCACGGCGACCGTGAGGGCGGCGCGCGGACCGCCCCGCAGAAACGCGATCTCGTGCGGTTCCAGCCGGATCGTCGCAGCCTCGCCCATGGGATCCTCCGAACGAGGCGGGGCCCGCCGCCCCCGTGCCGGCGGGCCCCGCGTGCCGGTAATCTGCCCGGACTCATGGGGAGTTGAAGCATCCCGGGTGGTGTTCAGAGGTTGATTTGAGGGTTGCGTGGACGGTGTACGCCCGCGTACCTGGACGGACTCAGTCGACGTCGTGCTCCGACAGTCCCGGCCAGTCGTCGGGCCCGCCGCCCTGCCACTCGATGAGGTCGCTCTCCTCGACCTCGATCCGGTCCAGATCGGCCAGGCGCAGGATCTCGACGACATCGTCCAGGTGGCTGGCGATCCCGAGGGTCACATCGCCCTCGGTGACCCGTCGCGAGCCGTCCAGGGCCGGCGAATGCACCACGATGTGCGGATGCTCCGTTGAGTTCTCCATGTCTTCAGGCTCCTGCCGCCGGGCCGGGTCCGCACCCGGGTGCACCGAGAGCGCCGGATACGCCGCGTTCCGTATCCGGCGCTCTCATGCGTCCATGAGTGGGGACCGCGGCGGGTGCGACGGTCCGGGCGAGCCTCCCTCAGGTCGAGAGGCAGGTCCCGGTCCTTCACCACCGCACTGGCTCGCACGCCGCCGCGGCCCTCCCCCCACCCGCCGCCGGGTCGGGCGACCACCCCTCATCCGGGTCGCTCGGTGGTGACGGGCCATGCGTCCGCTTCCCGACCTTCCGTCAGGGTCCGGACGCGGCTTCGGGTTCGTCGAAGGTGGTTCCGGGCCGTGGCGGCGCCTGGGCGCGACAGGACAGTTGTCGGCGCCGCCGCGGCCCGGAGGTCTCGCAGGTGTCAGACCTGCTCGCCGGAAAGGCGTTCCACACCGCGCAGCAGGGCCGAGTGGTCCAGCCCGCCGTCGCCCTGCGCACGCAGACTGGCGACCAGCTGGGCGACCACGGCGCCCACCGGGATGGCCGCCCCGACGGCCCGGGCCGCGTCCGTGACGATGCCCATGTCCTTGTGGTGCAGGTCGATGCGGAAGCCCGGCTTGAAGTCGCGGGCCAGGAAGTTGTCCTTCTTGCGGGCCAGCACGGTGGAGCCGGCGAGACCGCCGCCCAGGACGTCGAGCGCCGCCTTCAGGTCCACGCCCGACCTCTCCAGGAAGACCACGGCCTCGGCACACGCCTCGATGTTCACGGCGACGATCAGCTGGTTGGCGGCCTTCACCGTCTGGCCCGAGCCGTGCGGACCGCACAGCACGATGGTCCTGCCCAGCGTCTCGAAGATCGGCCGAGCCGAGTCGAAGTCGGCCTGGTCACCGCCGACCATGATCGACAGTACGGCCTCGACGGCACCGGCCTCACCACCGGAGACCGGGGCGTCGAGCACCCGGATGCCCTTCTCCCCGGCGGCCGCCGCCAGATCGATGGAGGTCTGCGGCGTGATCGAGGACATGTCGATCAGGAGTGCGCCGGGCCGGGCGTTCTCCAGGATGCCGTCCGGGCCGTGTGCGATGGCCTCGACCTGCGGGGAGGCGGGCACCATGGTGATCACGACATCGGCGCCCCGGACGGCCTCGGCGACGGAACCGGCCGCGGTGCCGCCGGCGGCGGTCAGGCGGTCCAGCTTCTCCTGCTCCAGGGTGTAGCCGGTGACGTCGTATCCCGCCTTGATCAGGTTCTCGGACATCGGGGAGCCCATGATGCCGAGGCCGATCCAGGCGATCTTGGGGAGCGTGGTGGTCATGGGGTGCCTCTCTGACTACTGCGATACGTCGGTGGGTTGCCGCTCAGCGGGCGGCGCGTGCGTGGGCCGGCAGCCAGTCGAAGGCCGCGGCGCTCGGTGTGTCCCCCGGCTTGTACTCCAGCCCGACCCAGCCCTCGTAACCCGCCTTGGCCAACTGGTCGAGGAGGTCCTCGAGGGGGAGGGAACCCGTGCCAGGGGCGCCGCGGCCGGGGTTGTCGGCGATCTGGACGTGGCCGGTCCTCGACGCGTACCGCTCGATCACCGACGGCAGGTCCTCGCCGTTCATCGACAGGTGGTAGAGGTCCATCAGGAACTTCGTGTTGCCGAGCCCGGTCGTGGCGTTGACCTTGTCCACGATCCCCACCGCGGAGGGGGCGCTGACCAACGGGTACAGCGGTGACTCGGGCCTGTTCAGGGCCTCGATCAGCAACACGGCCCCGACACGCTCCGCGGCCCGTGCCGCGAGCGCCAGGTTCTGCAGGGCGAGCGCGTCCTGCGCGGCGGGGTCCACGCCGTCGACGCGGTTGCCGTACAGCGCGTTCAGCGCCTTGCAGCCGAGGGACTGGGCGAAGTCCGCCGCGACGTCGACGTTGGCGCGGAACTTCTTTGACTCCTCGCCCGGGACCGACAGGGCGCCGCGGTCCGGGCCCGGAAGCTGCCCGGCGTAGAAGTTCAGGCCCGCCAGCAGCACCCCCGCGTCCTCGATCGCCTTTCTCAGGGCGTCGAGCCGGGACTGCTCCGGGGTCGGGGAGTCGACCCAGGGCCACCACAGCTCGACCGCGGTGAAGCCCGCCGCGGCGGCGGCCGCCGGACGTTCCAGGAGGGGGAGCTCCGTGAAGAGGATCGACAGGTTGACGTTGAAGCGCTGGTCTGCGAATCCCATCGGGGCGCCGCTCCTTTTCCGTATTCCGGAAGTATGTTTCTGCTTAATGGAAGCCTGCCGCCGGAGTGTGAAGGTGTCAAGGGCACTCACGAAAAAGTGCGCCCATGTGAGCCGCGTGCGATCCGGGCCCCTATCCCCGGCCCCCGCCGCCAGATTTCGGGAGGTGAGGCCCCCGGAGGGGTCCGTTAAGGTCTCAGCAGGCGGCCGGGGCGGTCCGACCCCGACGGTGGACCTGGCGGCACGCGCGGGTGGGAGGAGATGCCATGGGGGCACAGGTGCGATTGAGAGTGGAGTTCACGACCGAGCCCTTCGACCTTGACGAGGCGCCCGCGCATGCGCTGGTCGCACGGGAGGTCATCGGTTCGGCCGGGCTGGACGCCGTGGACGTGGGCCCGTTCGGCAACACCGCGGAGGGTGGCGCCGACGCGGTGCTCGGTGCCGTCGACGCCGTGCTGCGCAAGACCCTGGCGGCCGGAGCCACCCGGATCTCGCTGCAGGTCAATGTGATCGAGGAGGGGGAGTGACCGGCATCGGTGACGAGCCGTTCATCGCGGCCGTGAAGCCTCTGGTCGACGCCATGGGCGGCGAGATGCTGCCCCCCGGCCAGGCAGACCCGGACGATGTCGTGCTCGCCTGGGAGGGCGCGGACGTCGTCGCCGTGCGTCTGCCCCAACTCGCCGACTCGCTGGATCACATCCTGGCCGCGATGGAGCGCAAGCGCGGCACGCCGCTGGCCGAGCTGGACCGCAAGGCCAAGCAGGAGGTCGTACGGATACTGGAGGCGCGCGGTGCCTTCTCCGTGCGCCATGGGGTGGAGACCGTCGCGAGCGCCCTCGGCGTGAGCCGCTTCACCGTCTACAACTACCTCAACCGCGAGAAGGGGTCCTGACCGGGCTCCGGCGTTCCTTCCCGGGGCCTGCCGCGAGCCGCCGCCCGGGCGCCCGGGCGGCGGCTCGCGCGCTCCGCCTCTCACCGCTCCGGATTTTCAACAAAGTGTTGACGGCGCTCGCGCGTGGGCGTTAGCTGTTCGCAAGCCGTTCAGCCCCCAAGTCACGGAGGCCCCCTGTGACGTCGACTTCCACGCCGCCGGGCCTCGCCCGGTTCAACGCCCTGGAGGAGCGTGCGGCTCTGGCCGTACTCCTCGAGGTGTGCGCCTCCACGGCGTGGGCCGGGCGGCTGCTCGCCGCACGCCCCTACGCCGCCGCCGAGGACCTCCACGCCGCGAGCGACGCCGCCATGGCCGAACTGACCGCGGCGGACCTGGACGAGGCGATGGCCGGGCACCCCCCGATCGGCCGCCCCACGGCCGGGGATCCCGTCTCGGCCCGGGAACAGCGCGGCATGGCCGGCGCCTCCGGGGAACTCAGGGCGGAGATGCTCGAACTCGACCTTGCGTACCAGGAGAAGTTCGGCCATGTCTTCCTCATCTGCGCGACCGGGAAGACCGGAGAGCAGATGCGGGACGCGGTCAAGGAGCGGATCGGCAACGCGCCGGAGCAGGAGCGGGAGATCGTCCGGACCGAACTGGGCATGATCAACCGTATTCGGCTCGCCCGACTGCTGGACACCGTCTGAAGAGGACAGCGTATGAGCACCGAGACCACCGCCTCCGTGTCCACGCACATCCTGGACACCAGCGTCGGCCGCCCCGCCGAGGGCGTCGCCGTCCGTCTCTTCGCCCGCTCGGGCCGGGACGCGGACTGGCGGATGCTCGGCGCCTCCGCGACGGACGCGGACGGCCGGTGCAAGGACCTCCCGGCCTCGCCGGAGGGCACGACCCATGTACGGCTCGACTTCGCCGTCGAGGCGTACTTCGACAAGAAGCAAGCCGATGCGCAGCAGGACGCCCCCGCGAATCGGGACAGTGGTGCGCCAGGAGCGTTCTTCCCGGAAGTGGCGATCACGTTCGCGGTCGTACCGGGCGAGCACTACCACGTACCGCTGCTGCTCAACCCGTTCGGCTACTGCGTATACCGAGGGAGCTAGCGGACACCATGGCAGTTCATTCCCACCCGGCCCGCCCTGCGGTGCTGGGACAGAACCAGTACGGCAAGGCGGAGAACCGCGTCGTCAAGATCACGAGAGACGGCGCCACCCATCACGTCAAGGACCTCAATGTGTCGGTGTCGCTCTCCGGCGCCATGGAGGAGGTCCACTACTCCGGCTCGAACGCCCACGTCCTGCCGACCGACACCACCAAGAACACGGTGTACGCGTTCGCCAAGGAGTACGGCATCGAGTCCGCCGAGCAGTTCGGCATCCACCTCGCCCGGCACTTCGTGACCTCGCAGGAGCCCATCCACCGGGCGCGCATCCGTATCGAGGAGTACGCCTGGGACCGGATCGAGACCTCCCGGGAAGGCGCCCACTCCTTCGTCCGCGAGGGCCGGGAGACACGGCTGGCCCAGATCACGTACGACGGTGAGAAGTGGGAGGTCGTCTCGGGTCTGAAGGACCTCGTCGTGATGAACTCGACCGACTCCGAGTTCTGGGGCTACGTCAAGGACAAGTACACGACGCTGCCCGAGGCATACGACCGCATCCTGGCCACCGAGGTCTCCGGACGCTGGCGGTTCAACTGGACCGACGACGCACGGGAGATGCCCGACTGGGAGAAGTCCTACGAGCAGACCAGGAAGCACCTGCTCCAGGCCTTCGCCGAGACCTACTCCCTGTCGCTGCAGCAGACGCTGTACCAGATGGGGGCACGCATCATCGACCACCGCGACGAGATCGACGAGGTCCGCTTCTCGCTGCCGAACAAACACCACTTCCCGGTGGACCTCGAGCCATTCGGGCTGAAGAACGACAACGAGGTGTACGTCGCCGCCGACCGCCCGTACGGCCTGATCGAGGCCACCGTCCTGCGGGACGGGTGCGAGGCGAGGATCCCGGTGGACCTCACCGATCTCTGACGAACCGGTGCCCCCGGTCGTCCGGGGGCACCCTCCTCCTTCGGCACCCGTGGCCCCCGGGCCGCGGCACTCAAACTCCCGGGGTCCTGCCGTGCCCTCTCCACAGAGCGAAAAGGACGAACCGTGGCAGCAGCCCAGCGCATCGTCATCGAGAACGGTGCGATCGCGACCGTGGACGCCGACGACACCGAGTACACCTCGGGCCATGTCGTCATCGCCGGGAACCGTATCGAGGCGGTCGGCGCGGGCAAGGCGCCCGAGGGCCTGGAGAACGTCGTGCGGCGCGTCGACGCGTCCGGTCACCTCGTCACCCCGGGCCTGGTCAACACCCACCACCACTTCTACCAGTGGATCACCCGGGGCCTGGCCACGGACCACAACCTGTTCGACTGGCTCGTGGCGCTCTATCCGATCTGGGCGCGCATCGACGAGCCCATGGTGAACGCGGCCGCACAGGGTTCACTGGCCATGATGGTCCGCGGCGGCGTGACCACCGCCATGGACCACCACTACGTCCACCCGAAGGGTACCGGCGACCTGTCGGGCGCCATCATCCGCGCCGCCCGCGCGACGGGCATCCGGTTCACCCTGGCCCGTGGCTCCATGGACCGCAGCGAGAAGGACGGCGGTCTGCCGCCGGACTTCGCGGTGGAGACCCTGGAGGGTGCGCTGGCCGCGACCGAGGCGACCGTCGACGAGCACCACGACGCCTCTTTCGACTCCATGGTCCAGGTGGCCGTGGCGCCCTGCTCCCCGTTCTCCGTCAGCACCGAACTCCTGTGCCAAGGAGCGGAGTTGGCGCGACGCAAGGGTGTGCGGCTGCACACCCACGGGTCGGAGACGGTGGAGGAGGAGAAGTTCTGCCACGAGCTGTTCGGCATGGACCCGACGGACTACTTCGAGTCCACCGGCTGGCTCGGCGAGGACGTGTGGATGGCGCACTGCGTCCATATGAACGACTCCGACATCGCCGCCTTCGCCCGCACACGCACGGGCGTCGCGCACTGCCCCTCGTCCAACGCCCGTCTGGCGGCCGGTATCGCCCGTGTCCCCGACATGCTCGCCGCCGGCGTCCCGGTCGGCCTCGGCGTGGACGGCGCGGCGTCCAACGAGTCCGGTGAACTCCACACCGAGCTGCGCAACGCGCTGCTGATCAACCGTCTGGGCGCCCACCGGGAAGCCGCTCTGAACGCGCGTCAGACACTGCGCCTGGGCACGTACGGTGGTGCCCAGGTCCTGGGCCGCTCCGCGGAGATCGGCTCCCTGGAGCGGGGCAAGCTCGCCGACCTCGTGCTCTGGAAGCTCGACACCCTGGCCCACGCCTCGATCGCCGACCCGGTGACCGCGCTGGTCTTCGGCGCGGCGGCCCCGGTCACGCTCTCGCTGGTGAACGGCGAGCCGGTTGTCGAGAACGGCCGTCTGCTGCACATCGACGAGGACGCCGTCGCCCGCTCCACGCGGGAGGAGGCCCGTCGCCTGGCGCGGATCGCCGGACAGGCCTGAGCAGATGGGACTCCGGCCGGGAGGGACGGCGTCACATCGCAGAGGCGCGCGCCGCCCATGACGCGGAGCACCGCCCGGAGCCGCTCGGCGCGTAGGCCGCGGACCTCACAGTCCGAACACCTTCGGCTCGCCCGCCAGTGCCCGGAAGTACCCCTGCGGGTCGGCCACCAGCCTGCGCTCCTCGAGGTCCATCAGCCCGCCGACCGATGCCACCTCCGCGGAGACCGTGCCGTCCGCCTTGCGTATCGTCTGTGCGACCCGGAACGTCTTGCCCTCGCCCCACTCGAAGGCGCACGTCACCTCGACCTCGTCGCCCGCGCGCAGCTCCCGCAGATAGCGGATCGTCGTTTCCAGGACGACCGGCCCGACCCCCTTGGCGAGCAGCTCGGACGGGTTCACTCCGGCGGCCTGGAGCACGCTCCAGCGTGCGTGCTCCGCGTACTGCAGATACACACTCTGATTGAGGTGCCCCAGCGCATCGGTCTCGTACCCGCGGACGGTGACCCCGATGGTGAAGGGCTCTGCGGCGTACTCGGCCATGATGTTCCTCCAAGGTGACGGCATCGGACGTAGGGACGTACGAATCTACGTCAGGGCTTCGCGTGCCGATCATCCGGCCGAGGCCGACTCATGCACGGTGAGCGAAAAGTTCGCGCCCCATGGGGCTCATGTGCGCCGCGGCGACGCCAGTAGGTAGCGCGCCCGGGTCCTCGGCTCGGTGTGCTCGCTCACCTGCCAGCCCGCCCGCTCCAGCGTGGTGGCGCAGGCGCGCAGTGCCGTGAGGTCCTCTTCGTACACGGCGACCGCCTCCGGCTGCGGCGTCGCCCGTACCCGGTAGCCCTCGCCGTCGCCCGGCGCGGGCCGGTGTCCCGCCGCCTCCAGCGCGAGTGCGGCGGCCCGCACCAGATGCGCACGCTCCCAGTCGCAGGGGCGGTCCGTGGCGCCGCCAGGATTCGTCATCCGGCGCAGCTCCAGCAGTCCTTGCCAGGCGCCGTGCACCTCCCGCTGCCGCGCGGAGGTGGTGTGCGCGGCCTCCTCGCCGCCGACGCGCGGGGCGAACACACCGGAGTCCTCCGGGGCCGAGGCCGGAGCCGCCGGCTCCTCGGCGGGCGTCTCCCGCAGGCGATGCCCCGCGGGGGTCAGGAAGTGGTCGTGCGGTGGACGCGGATGCTTGAAGGCGAGGCCCCGCTTCACCAGTGCGGACAGCTGGGCGTCCGTGCCCCTCAGGCGCCCGGTCACGGGATCGGCGGTGTCGATGACACGCCGCTGCGCGGCGGTCGGCGGCCGGGTCACGACGGTGCTCCTTCCCCCCCCGGGGCGGACCGGACCTGGGAACCGGGGCCCGGGCCCCGAGGTCAGCGCTCTGTGGGCCCCGCCTCCCCCGCCGAGAGGGACCCATGGGAACAGTACGCGTCGGGTCTGACATTCCAGCCGGCCACGACGTGGCGGCGGTGTTCCAGGCCCAGCCGGCTCATCGTCCCCGTGGAGAGCTGGAACAGCGCGCCCGCCGACGGGGACAGTCCGAGGCGCCGCGCGGTCAGCACCCGCAGGAAATGGCCGTGCGAGACGACGACTACGCTGCCCTCCGCGTCGCCCAGCGCCGCGTCTATCTTGGCGAGCATGCGGTCCGCACGCACCCCGATCTCGTCCGGGCTCTCCCCGGGGTGCTCGGGCGGCCCGGGTGTGACGCCGTCGGTGAACAGAAACCAGTCCGGCCGCGTCCGCTGGATCTCGACGGTGGTGACCCCCTCGTACCCGCCGTAGTCCCACTCGGACAGGTCCGCGTCGACACGCGCCCCGCCGATGCCGGCCAGCCGGGCGGTCTCAAGGGCCCGCTGCATCGGGCTGACGAACGTCGCCGCGATGTGATGCCGTGCGATCAGCGGAGCCAGCCGACGCGCCTGCTCCCGGCCGTTGTCGGTCAGCGGGACGTCGGTCCATCCGGTGTGCCGCCCCGACAGCGACCACTCGGTCTCCCCGTGCCGGACGAGAATGAGGTCGCCCACGCCGTGCCCTTCCTGTTCCGCCTATCGGCACCGTGCCACACGCATGCGGCGCCGGCAGGAGGGGTTGGGCCAGACGGTCGCTCCCTACTGGCGGTATCCGCTGAGGAACCGCCCGATCCGCCCGATCGCGGCCTCCAGGTCGTCCGCATGGGGAAGCGTGAGGATGCGGAAGTGGTCGGGAGCGGGCCAATTGAAGCCGGTGCCCTGGACCACCTGGATCTTCTCGCGCAGCAGCAGGTCCAGGACGAACTGCTCGTCGTCGTGGATCCGATGAACCTTCGGATCGAGGCGCGGGAACGCGTACAGCGCGCCCTTCGGCTTCACGCAGGTCACGCCGGGGATGTCGTTGAGCTTCTCCCAGGCGCGGTCGCGCTGCTCGTGGAGGCGGCCGCCCGGCGCGGTCAGCTCATGGATGGACTGGCGGCCGCCGAGCGCGGCCTGGATCGCGTACTGGGCAGGTGCGTTGGCACACAGCCGCATGGAGGCCAGCATCGACAGGCCCTCCAGGTAGTTGCGGGCGTGCTGCTTCGGACCGGTCACCACCAGCCATCCGGAGCGGAAGCCCGCCACCCGGTAGGTCTTCGACAGCCCGCAGAAGGTGAGCACCACCAGGTCGGGGGCGAGCGCTGCGGCCGAGTGGTGCACGGCGTCGTCGTACAGGATCTGGTCGTAGATCTCGTCCGCGAAGACCATCAGGCCGTTGCGGCGTGCGAGGTCGAGGATGCCTTCGATGATCTCCTTCGGGTAGACCGCGCCCGTCGGGTTGTTGGGGTTGATGATGACGACGGCCTTGGTGCGGTCGGTGATCTTCGAGGCCATGTCGTCCAGGTCGGGATACCAGTCGGCCTGTTCGTCGCACAGGTAGTGGACCGCCTTGCCGCCCGCCAGGGTCGTCACGGCCGTCCACAGGGGGAAGTCCGGTGCGGGGATGAGGATCTCGTCGCCGTCCTCCAGCAGCGCCTGTACGGCCATCGAGACCAGTTCCGAGACGCCGTTGCCGAGGAAGACGTCGTCGACGCCGACCTCCAGGCCCCGCTCCTGGTAGCGCTGGGCCACGGCACGACGGGCGGAGAGGATGCCGCGCGAGTCCGTGTAGCCGTGCGCCTGCGGCAGCATCCGGATCATGTCCTGGAGGATCTCCTCCGGCGCCTCGAAGCCGAAGAGCGCCGGATTGCCGGTGTTGAGGCGAAGGACGCTGTGGCCCGCCTCCTCCAGCGCGTCGGCGTGCTCGATCACCGGGCCGCGGATCTCGTAACAGACCTCGCTGAGCTTGCTCGACTGCCGGAACTCCATGAGCCGCTTCCCCTCCGCCATCTGGTGATGCTTGGTTTTACCAAGTGGCAGCTTGGAAAGTCCAACAACATGTCTAGACTGCGTCGCATGTCACCTCGCCGAAGCTACGACCAGTACTGCTCCACGGCCCGGGCCCTCGACGCCGTCGGCGACCGCTGGACCCTCCTGATCGTCCGTGAGCTGCTCGCGGGACCGCGCCGCTACACCGATCTGCACGCGGATCTGCCGGGCGTGAGCACGGACGTCCTGGCGTCCCGGCTGAAGGACATGGAGCGCGACGGGCTGATCACACGGCGGCGGCTGCCGCCGCCCGGGGCCGCGTTCGTGTACGAACTCACCGCTCTCGGAAGGGACCTGCTTCCGGTGCTTCTGGCGCTCGGGACCTGGGGCGCACCCGCGCTGGCGGAGCGCAGGCCGACGGACGCGGTGCGCGCGCACTGGTTCGCGCTGCCGCTGCTGCGCTCGCTGGAGGGGGAGGGGCTGGTCGAAGTGCGGCTGGACGAGGGGAAGTTCCATCTGTGGCTGGGCGCCGAGGAAGGCCCGGTCTACGGCGACGGCGCGGCCCCCGGGGAACCCGACGCCCGGCTGACCCTCGACGGGGGCACGTGCGCGGCCCTGGGCCGGGGCACCTTGACGTTGCATCAGGCCGTACGGGCGGGGCGCGTCGAGGTGTCGGGGGAAGGGACACTCGCCAAGATGCTGCGCGGGGAGTGAATCGCGCCTCCGGCGCGTCCCGCACTCCCGCCTGCGCGGTGGATGCGGAAAGGCCCGCCGTGCCGGGGGACACGGCGGGCCTTTCCGCATGAGCACGGCGGTGTGTCAGTAGCCCGACGACACCCTCGACGGCCGTCCCGAGCCACGCGTCAGTGCATAGCCCCCGATGCCCGCGAGCGCCGCGAGGACACCGCCGATCGCGGTCCACACCCAGCGGTCGGACCACCAGCCGGAGGCCCAGCCGTCGTCGGGCTTCAGTGAGGACAGCACGGCCGCGTCCGATTCGGGCGACTGCTGCTGCGAGGTGGTCGCGATCCCCGGTACCAGCGGCTGCGCCAGCGATCCGTCCACGGCCGCCGAGCCGCCGATCTCCTTGGAGTCCACCCGGAGTTCTGCGTCCACCGGCTGCCCGAGGTCCCCGGCACCGAGGCTCACGGCAGTCAGCCGGACGTAGTACGTGCCCGGCAGCGGGTCGTCGGCCCAAGGTTCCGACCAGGCGCGGACCGTGCGCAGCGTGCAGGCCAGGTCCACGGAGGCCGCGCCCTGGGCCGCCGTGCGCGTCTGCGCGCCGTACTGGCACGCCTGTCGGCGCCGCAGCCCGTCGTACACGTCCAACTGCCAGGTCGGCGCCCCGCTCCGGGACGCCGAGGGCAGCTTCACCGTCGCCTTCACGGTGGGGCGCTGTCCGGCGTCCGCGGGGAACGACCAGTACAGGTAGTCACCCGTGGAAGCGCTCGCCGTGGCCTGCTGCCCCAGTTCGAGCTCCGTCGCCGTACGGAACGACGTGCCCGCCGACGTGGGCGCGGCGCTGTCGCCGGACGGGCTCGCGGACGGCGAGGAGTCGGCGACGGCCGGGGACACGGAGGCGCCCAGCACAAGAGCCACCGTGGTCAGAATTCTTCCGATACCCATCAGTTGGTCCTCCAGACCGCGAGCCGCCAGCGCGAAATCCAGCCCCACACCACACCCGCGAGGAAGCCGATCAGGACCAGGGCGCCGAGCAGCCACCAGCCACGGCCGAGGCCGAAGGAGGCGACGTCGCCCGCCTGGTCGGGCCCGTCGACGACGTCGACGGTCAACTCCAGGGGAAACCCGGGCGTCGTCTTCACACCGGCTGCGGGCGAGAAGGAGTTGGCGACCTGGAGACACACCGTCTCGGCGGGCGCGTCCTCCTCGTCGCTCTCCGCCTTCGGATAGCGCAGACCCGTCGACATGACGTCCGTGCGGCCTGAGCCGGTCGCCTCGCCGCGCACGATCTCACGCCCGTGCACGGTGACCGCTCGCAGCGTCACCCCGTAATCCGGGTTCACCTGCCGGTCGTCGGCGACGCTCACGGAGGCGCGCAGCTCCTGACCGGGCGCCACGTCCACGCGGTAGTAGCGGTGCTGCCCGAACTCCTCGCGGTCCGTGTAGAGGCCGGACTTCAGTGTGGGCGCCGTCGCGCACTGCCCGGTGCCGTCCACGGCGACCGGTGTGACCACCTTGTCCGCCGTGCGGTCCACCAACTGGTTGACCTTGTCGGAGAGCTGCTCCTTGTGCTGCACCGAGGTGTACGTGCCGCCGGTGGCCTCGGCGATGCAGCTGAGCTGCTTGCTGAGCTTGGCGTTGGGCACCAGCCCCAGAGTGTCGATGGTCAGCCCGATTCCCTTGGCCGCGATCTCGCGGGCCACCTCACAGGGGTCGAGCGGAGCGCAGGTGTCCTCACCGTCGCTGATGAGGACGATGCGGCGCGAGCCGTTGCCGCCGTCGAGGTCGTCCGCGGCCTTCAGCAGGGCCGGGCCGATCGGGGTCCAACCGGTCGGCTGGAGCGTGGCCACGGCCGTCTTGGCCTCGGTCCGGTCCAGCGGCCCCACCGGGTAGAGCTGTGCGGTGTCCCTGCAGCCGGTCTTCCGGTCGTTGCCCGGGTAGTTGGCGCCCAGTGTCCGGATGCCCAGCTGCACCTCCTCCGGCGTCGCGTCGAGCACCTCGTTGAAGGCCTGTTTCGCCGCGGCCATCCGCGAGCCGCCGTCGATGTCCTGCGCCCGCATGGAACCGCTGACGTCGAGGACGAGATCGACCTTGGGTGCGTCCTGGGCCGTCGTCTCGTCGGCGACGGCGCCGGCCGGGACGGCTATTCCGGCCGCCAGGGCGGCGAGCAGGGCGCAGACGCCCGTCGCCAGCCGTTGTCTTATGATCATCGGCGGATCTTATTGATGAGAAGGTGCGCGCTTCAAAACGAGCCGTGGAACCCTGGTGGTCTAATCGAACAACCCTGCTAGACGCGCCCGGTAGAGCACGGCGATGGTGAAGGCGTCGGTGATGTCCCCCGTACGCACCATCTCCTCCGCCTCGGCGCAGGAGACGACGATCGCCCGGCGGATCCCCTCGTGCCGCTCCAGCTCGCCGACGGACTCCACGCGGGCCGCGAACAGCTGGACGTGCTGGGCCAGCAGGCCCGTGTCCGGGTGGAGTTCCCCGAGCGGGAGCGTCTGCCGCGGGTGGGCGGACACCTCCTCCTCGAGTTCCCGCGCCACGTTCTCCTCCGCGCTCGCCCCCGGGTCGCCGAATCCCCGCACCACTTCCCAGTGCCAGTCCCGGGTGGCATGCCGATAGTGCTCGAGCAGCAGGATTTTTCGGTCCGGGCCCACCAGCGGCAGCACAACGACGCCGGGTGTCGCCCCCGGCGGCGGGACGATCCGGTTGTACAGGCCGAGCGCTCCGTCCGGGAAGCGCACCGGATCGCGCAGATGGAACAGAAAGCGGTCGGCCGACACCACACCGACGGGTTCGGGACGCACCGTGTGACGCAGCCGCGCCCACCAGTACCGCCCCCGGCTGCCCCGCGCCTCCCGCGCGGCGGTGTGGCACCGCATCCGCCACAGCGATGATGTGACCAGGGCCGGATCGGACAGGATCTCGATACCGCCCGACTCGTTGCGGAACCACTCCGGACGGACCCGGCGCAGGGCCTCGTAGGCGCGCCGTGCGCGCCGGTACGCACTCATGGGCTCCCGCGCACGACGGTCACCACTCCTGCAGGTCGTCGTCGTCCTGCGTGGTCGTGACTGCGGTCGCCTGCGGCGGGGGCACGGAGGCCTCCCGATAGGCACCGAGCCGGCTCACCAGGTCGTGGAACACGGCCCATTCCCGCTCGCTGTCGAGTCGGACCCGGGCGATCTCACGGGCGAATTTCTGTTCCCGCATGCCTTCCCGCCTGTTGCGCAGCACCAGTTGTACCGAGCCGCCCACCGGACCGGCTGCCAGGGGCGCGATACTTCCCAGCACTTCCCAGGTCTGGTCGCCGGTAATCGCGGTGAACACCGAACCGCCCAGGGTGACCACGACCTCGATGACGGGGGACCACCGGCTGGTTCTGATCCGCTGCCTGCGTGCCGCCGCGAGTTCCACGATGACCCTGTTGACCCGGACATAGTGGTCGAAGACCCGTCCCACCTGGTCGTGGAAGGCGAGCGGGTCGGCGGTCAGCGCGCCGAAGGCCCTGATGTAGGCGTTCCAGGCCCCGCTCTGCCGCAGTGACCACACGTCCCCGAGGGTCAGCCCGTCGACGTTGGAGGGCGTGAGGTGGTCCTGGACGATGCCGAAGGCCTGCCTTCGCAGGAACAGGGACAGCGCTTCGGGATCACGGACGATCTCGGGATCGTCCCGCATCTGCCGGACCTCCTGCAGCACGACCCGCCGCAGGCTGCCCTGCGGGGTGAGCGGGAAACGGCCCAGCGCATCGGCGAGGTTGACGTTGTAGAGCAGGTCGAGCAGCTGCTTGATCTGTGCGGCGAACGGCTTGGCGCCGTCGTACCGCCCATCCGCCACGTTGGTGCCCGGCACGGTCACGAACTTCTCGTACAGGACGTTGCGCACGACCGACTCGCCCCGGACGTTCAGATCGTTGCTGAAGGAGACGAGCTCGCCCAGGCGCTGCCGGAACGCCCCGTGCTCCGCGGGGACGACGCCGACCTGGCCGGCCAGCAGATCGAGGTCCAGCGCGGTCAGTCCCTGGACCTTCGCGGCGAACGGCCTGAACAGCCGGGCCCGGGTCCGCTCCCGGTTCTCCTGGTCGTCCCACGACATGCGCACGCACCGGACCCGGTCCGTGGCGGACATCTCCTCGAAGGTGTCCCGCCACGCCGCGTATCCGGCGTCGTTTACGTGCAGATGGCGGGCGGGCTGCTCGGCCGGGTGCCGTTCGTTGAGCAGATACGGGACCAGGGCGCCCGAGGTGAGGAGCCTGCGATGAGCCTGACGTGCTGTCCCGCCCTCGATCAGGTCCCGGCTGATCGCCGGGTTGTTGTAGAAGAACGCCCGGTTCACCACGGCCTGCGGGGAGTTGATCAGGCTGCGGAAGTACTCGGCGCGCACCTGCGTCTCCCGCCGGTCCGCCACTTGCCGCAACGATCTCCCGTCCCGGATCATCTCCTCGGTCAGCTGTGCGCTCACCCACTGGTTGTCCAGCGACTGGGCGACCACGGCTCCCGCGTCGAGCTGGTCCGGACGTAAGGGGGTCATCAACTCGTCGATGCCCCGGATGTCGGCCACTGTTCCGTCCCCTCGTTCCACCGAGCCGCTTCTGCAACACTCCATGATTCAGCGTCGGAGGAGCGAGAGGCAATCCAACTCCCTTCTTCCGTTGGGTGGTTGAAGTGAGTATCGAGGGCCCTTCGCGGTCACGGGCGCGACCCGGTCAGCGGGTTCGGCAGCAGCGTCCACAGATCCCCGGGCCGCTGCGGGGACAGCCGCATCAAGGTCAGGGCCTTGGCGGGCAGGGGCTCCACGCACAGTGCCGTCAGATCGGCGGTGCGCGGCAGGTCTCGTACGACAGGCTCCAGCGCTCTCCGCAGCGCCGGCGCCGACCCCGCGGTCGATGCCAGCGCGCCCGCCACGAGCGAGCCGAACAGCTTGCGGCGGAGCGTCGTCTCGTCGTCCGTGACCATGCGACCGGCCAGGTCCGGAGCCTTGATGCCATGCCGGGCCAGCCGGGCCGGGCTCACCCGGATGTCGGCCAGGTCGCGGTAGACCAGCCGTCGTGGGGCGCCGGTGGGCGAGAGCACGACCAGCAGGTTCTGGCCGTGCGCCTCCAGGGCCACGCCCAGGTCCAGCAGTCGCAGACCCACGGTGAGGGCGAGGCGGGTGAATGCGGCGAACCAGGCGGTGGACGAGGGCAGGCCGGTCAGCGGCAGGGCGGCCACCGGGACCACCCGCTCGCCGGTCGCCGTGTCTGCGTAGATCTCGGGCGACTCGCGCACGACCGCCCCGAGGTCGGGGGAGTGCGCGCTGACCGCTCCGAGAGTGCGTGTGACGTGCAGCAGGCCGTCGGTGCGTGCGGCTATCGACCCCACGAAGTCGGAGACGACGAGCGACGTCTCGACGGACTGGACCGAGATGTCCCTCACCGAGGACGTCAGCCGTGCGCTGAGCGCCGTCTTCACATGCGGGCCGTCGTCGGGCAGCGCCAGGGTCCGCAGGGACATCAGCGGATGCGCGGTCGGACCCTCCTCCGTAGGCATGCCGAGTACGTGTGCGGTCTGCCAGGGATGGACCGGGACCAGCGGGCGCTCGCCGTCCCACAGCCACTTCGGCCACTCGCCCCGTACGAGACCGTCGTCGTCCAGGGGGACCAGACCGAGGCGTACCAGCGGCCGGTGCTCGGGCCCGTAGGCGAGCTGCTCGGCGACCGAGAAGCCGGGCCGCGATCGGCAGTTCGGGTGGAACGGGTGTCCGTCGACCACCCGCTGCTCCCAGGCCCAGCTCGTCAGCGGTTCCGGGGTGTCCGGTGACCGGTCGGCCCGGGACAGTGCCAACGACGCCGTGCTGTGGTCGAGGTCGGCGGCGAACGGGTCACCGTGGGGGACGCCGAGCGCCGTGACCAGCGCGCCCGGACGGTCGTACGACCGTCCTTCGAGCCGCACCTCGGTCACGTACGCGGTGGTCGCGTACGGGTCGGCAGCCGGTCCGTGCAGTCGGCGTCCGTCGGCCAGATGGAGCGTGAGCCCGCCGGCCGCCGGCTCCCGGCG
Source organism: Streptomyces chiangmaiensis (assembly GCF_036281785.1). Lineage (NCBI taxonomy): Bacteria > Bacillati > Actinomycetota > Actinomycetes > Kitasatosporales > Streptomycetaceae > Streptomyces > Streptomyces chiangmaiensis. Next base: position 78,563 of record NZ_JAYWVC010000003.1, read on the forward strand.
CGTGATCCACGGCAGCGGCTCATGGGCCAGGGCCCGCCACAGGCGCGACAGGACGGCGGAGCGGGCGCCGGGGAGCTCGGCCGCGTACGACGCCGACAGGCCGGGCCGCACGAGGCCGAGCTCGTCGGCGATCCCGGTCTCGGCGGAGGGGGAAGGGGGCACGGTCGGGCTCCTCGGGGGACGGGGTGGCCGATCCTGGTGACGGACCACCGCAGACATACTGGTCGTCAGTGCACCGTACGGAACGAATGGATCACGTGGACCCCATACACCCCAGGGACGAGGTCCCCGAGCGCGCCGACGCCCACGCGGTGGCGCCGCTGCTCAACTGCCTGATCCACGAGGCGGCGGAACCCGCCGGTGAGCAGGGCGTCCACCGTCTGCGGGCCGGCGGCCTGCTGCTTCGGGTACGCGGCGTACGCCGGCCGCGGGACCCCGAGCTGTACGCCGCCGGTTCCTGGCATCCGCTCACCCATGCGGAACTGGTCAAACTCACCGCCGACGAGTTGCGCCGCGCCACCGGCCTGGACAACCCGGAACTGCCCGGCGAGATGATCGACAGCCGGGATGCGGTGGCCGCGATCCTGACCGCCCGTGCCCGTGCGACGGCGCCGGACGACCCGTATGTGCGCTCCGAGCAGTCCCTGATCACCGGCCACCCCCACCATCCCGCCCCGAAGGCGCGCGGCGGTGGACCCGCTGCGAACTGGCTGCCGTACGCGCCCGAGGCGTACGCCCGCTTCCCGCTCACCCTTCTGGGCGTACGGGAGGACGTGGTCGTCGAGGAGGGCGACACGACGGCCCTCGACGCGCTCGGCGCGGCCCCGCGCGGCTACCGGCTGCTGCCCGCACATCCCTGGCAGCTCGGTCTGGTGGCCGCCCGCCCGGAGATCCGGGAGGCGTTCGACGACGGGCGCCTCGTCCGGCTCGGCGAGGCCCCCCGTCCCGTTGCTCCCACGGCGGCGATCCGCACCGTCTACGCCCCCGGCGACGACTTCTTCCTCAAGTTCAGCCTGGACGTGCGGATCACCAACGACATCCGCCGCCTGTGGCGCCACGACCTGCTCGAGCTGCGCCGCACCGACAAGGCCGTGGCCTCCGCGTTCGCGGCGGGGACCGGCCCGGCGGCCTGGCTGAGCGACCGCGGCTACCGCACGGCGGGCTTCGCCTTCGAGGAACTGGCCGTGCTGGTCCGCGACGGCCTGCGCCCGCACCTCCTGCCCGGCTCCACCCCGCTCCTCGCCGCGGCCCTTGTGGACGGCTTCGAGGGCAGCCCGCTCGACGGGCTCACCGACCCGGCGGCCTGGTGGCCGGCGTATTTGCGCCAGGTCGTCCCGCCGGCTCTGGAGGCGTTCGAGCGGCACGGCGTCGTCCTCGAGGCACATCTGCAGAACACGCTGGTCGCGGTGGACTCCGTGGGCCGGCCCGTCCAGGCGCTGTTCCGGGACGCGGAGGGTGTGAAACTTCTCACGGAGGTCCCCCGCGCGGCGGGCTGGGAGCGGCTCGTCTACACCCTGGTCGTCAACAACCTCACGGAAGTGGCCGCCGTGCTGGCGGAACGTCATCCCGGCTGGAACCCCTGGCCCGCCGCCCGCGCCGAACTCGCCCGCCACCCGGTCCCCGAGATCCCGGGCCTGCTGGCCTCGCCCACCCTCCCGGGCAAGACGAACCTCCTGCTGCGCTGGACGGGCGCGGACGGCGCGGACGCGCGCTATCTGCCGCTGCCCAACCCGCTGGCCTGCCGGTGAACGGCCGGCTCCGGCCTCCGCGCATCGCGACCGACAGGCGAGGTCCATCGTCAGGCGTCCAGGCCCGGGGCGGGGTGAGTGGTCGGCACGAGGTCGACGAGCGCCTTGGCCGCTGCTGAGGCACGACGGTCGGCCGCGGTGATGAGGGACGGCATGAACAGCGGTTCCGGCCGCACCCTCCGGAGGGCGACACCGCCGGCGCCCGATGCCAGTGACGCGCTCAGAACAGCGGACCCGAAGCCCGCTCCCTCTGGGCGCCGATCCCGACACCGTGTACCCGCATGACCATGGCGCGGTGACTCGGGCTCTCCTCGCCGGCTGTCACGCTCGGTTACTATGCTCACTTCATGCCGGAGGCAGGAGGCACACGAGGCAAGGGGCGCACCGTCGTCGATGGGCTGCCCGGAAGGGAGGGGATCGGCATGTCAGTCGAAACTTCCGAGGATCTCTCCAGGCCGATCGCGGACGGTTCCCTGGGGCGCACCCGAGTGGGGACTGACCGTGGAGCGTGAGGCACGAGTGCCGTGGAGCCCGAGAACATGCTGAGGGAGGTCACGGCGACCCGCTACGTCGCACCCCTGAGGTCCGGCGGTTCCGTGCCCGGCGTCCTGGAGGCCGATGACCTGGGGACGTACGTCGTGAAGTTCACCGGCTCGGCTCAGGGCGTGAAGGCGCTGGTCGCCGAGGTGATCGTCGGGGAGTTGGCGCGCCGGCTCGACCTGCGCGTGCCCGAGTTGGTCCTCGCCCACTTCGACCCGGCGATCGCCGCGCACGAGCCGCACCAGGAGGTGCGCGACCTCCTGAGCGCGAGCCCGGGCGTCAACCTCGGCATGGACTATCTGCCGGGCGCCCGTGACTTCACCCCCGAGGTCGCCCGGGCCTGCACGGTCGACCCGCTGGAGGCCGGCAGGATCATCTGGCTCGACGCGCTGACGGTGAACGTGGACCGCACGGTCCACAGCTCCAACCTCATGGTCTGGCCCACCTTCGGCGTCGCTTCCCCGAAGCTGTGGCTGATCGACCACGGCGCCGCCCTGGTCTTCCACCATCGGTGGGACGCCTCCGCACCGGAGAAGGCGTATGACTTTCGTCACCACGCCCTCGGCCACTTCACCCCGGACATGCGGGCCGCCGAGGCCGACCTCGCGCCCAAGGTGACCGAGGACCTGCTGCGTGAGGTCACGGAGGAGGTACCGGACGCGTGGCTGGCCGGTGAGCCCGGCTTCGCGACGCCCGGGGAGGTCAGGGACGCCTACGTGGACTACCTGACGGCCCGGGTCAAGGCGTCCGAGTCCTGGCTGCCCATCGACTTCCCCACCCGGGAGGAGCTGGCCGCCGAGGAGGCCCTGCGGGCGGTGCGGACACAGGAAGGCCGGCCGGACTGGCTCAAGCGGGTCCCGGACCTGCACGGCAAACCGGCGGCGGAGCGGGATTGGTCGGTGCATCTGGGATGACGGACACCCCTGGAACGACGGACGCCCCTTCGTCGGCGACGCACCGCGTCCAGATCGAGTACTGCACCCAGTGCCGCTGGCTGCCCCGCGCCGCCTGGCTGGCGCAGGAACTGCTGACGACGTTCGAGACCGAGCTGACGGAGCTCGCGCTCAAGCCGGGCACGGGCGGTGTCTTCGTCGTACGGGTGAACGACGAGGTGGTCTGGGACCGCCGTGAGCAGGGTTTCCCCGAGCCCACGGCGGTGAAGCGGCTGGTCCGCGACCGAGTGGCCCCGGGCAAACCGCTCGGCCACTCGGAGAAGCCGGCCCCCTGAGTCAGCCGGCCAGCTGCTCGTACGCCGGGAGGGTGAGGAAGTCCGCGTAGTCCTCGTCGAGGGCGACCTTCAGAAGCAGGTCGTGGGCCTGCTGCCAGTGGTCGGCCGTGAACGCGTCCTCGCCGATCTCGGCCCTGATGTTCGCGAGTTCCTCGGCGGCGACCCTGCGGGCCAGCTCTGGGGTCGCCTTCTCGCCGTTCTCGAACTCGACGCCCGCGTTGATCCACTGCCAGATCTGCGAGCGGGAGATCTCGGCGGTGGCCGCGTCCTCCATCAGGTTGAAGATGGCGACCGCGCCGAGGCCGCGCAGCCAGGCCTCGATGTAGCGGATGCCGACCTGGACCGCGTTGACCAGGCCCGCGTACGTCGGCTTCGCGTGCAGGGAGTCGACGCCGATCAGATCGGCGGCCTTGACGTCCACGTCCTCGCGGAGCCGGTCCTTCTGGTGGGGCTTCTCGCCGAGGACCCTGTCGAAGGACTCCATGGCGATCGGCACCAGGTCGGGGTGGGCGACCCAGGAGCCGTCGAAGCCGTCGTTCGCCTCGCGGTCCTTGTCGGCCTTGACCTTCTCGAAGGCGACCCGGTTGACCTCCTCGTCGCGCCGTGACGGGATGAACGCCGCCATGCCGCCGATCGCGTGCGCGCCGCGCTTGTGGCAGGTGCGGACGAGGAGTTCGGTGTACGCGCGCATGAACGGGGCCGTCATCGTGACGGCGTTGCGGTCGGGGAGGACGAACTTCGGGCCGCCGTCACGGAAGTTCTTCACGATGGAGAACAGGTAGTCCCAGCGGCCTGCGTTCAACCCCGAGGCGTGTTCGCGCAGTTCGTAGAGGATCTCCTCCATCTCGTACGCCGCGGTGATCGTCTCGATCAGGACGGTGGCCCGGATGGTGCCCTGCGGGACGCCGAGCCGGTCCTGGGCGAAGACGAAGACGTCGTTCCAGAGGCGGGCCTCCAGGTGCGACTCCGTTTTGGGCAGGTAGAAGTAAGGCCCCTTGCCGAGGTCGAGCAGGCGCTGCGCATTGTGGAAGAAGTACAGGCCGAAGTCGACCAGGGCGCCCGGCACCTGCTGTCCGCCGACGAGGAGGTGACGCTCGTTCAGGTGCCAGCCACGGGGCCGCATGACGACCGTCGCCAGCTCCTCGTTCGGGCGCAGGGCGTAGGACTTGCCGGAGCCCGGGTCGGTGAAGTCGATGTTCCGGGTGTAGGCGTCGATCAGGTTGAGCTGGCCGAGGACCACGTTCTCCCAGGTGGGAGCCGAGGCGTCCTCGAAGTCCGCGAGCCATACCCTGGCGCCCGAGTTGAGGGCGTTGATGGTCATCTTGCGGTCGGTGGGGCCGGTGATCTCGACGCGGCGGTCGTTCAGGGCCTCCGGCGCGGGGGCCACCTGCCAGGAGTCGTCCGCGCGGATCGCGGCGGTCTGGGGGAGGAAGTCGAGCGCCGAGGTACGGGCGATCTCGGCGCGGCGCTCGGCCCGGTGAGCGAGCAACTCGTCACGTCGGGGCGTGAACCGCCGGTGCAGCTCGGCCACGAAGGCGAGGGCCGCTTCCGTGAGGACCTCGTCCTGCCGGGGGAGAGGCTCGGCGTCGACGACGATCGGCGACGGCGCTGGTGCGGACATGAGCGGTCACTTCCTTCGGCGAGCTGATGTGAGGGCGCCGCGGCACCGGGTGCCAGGGAGTCTTGATGCGGCTGAAGGCGCCTGATGAGCGGTCTGGTGCTTCTGACCAGTGGATACTAGTTTCCTTATAGTGGAAGTTCAATGTTCTGTTGACGTCGAGATTCTCTGTCTCGAGGGACGGTGGCGCTGGGTGCCATCCTCCTCACTCGAGGTGGGCCAAGTCCGCTCGGGTGTCGATGTCGTGGGGCTGCGCCACGTCCCCGCACTCCACCAGGGCGATCGAGTTCTCGTGAGCCTTGAGGTAGGCGCGCGCTCCACGATCGCCCGTCGCGGCCGCCGCGACGCCCGCCCAATGGCCGGCGCCGAACAGCACCGGATGTCCGCGTACCCCGTCGTAGGCGGCGGAGACCAGCGATGCCTCGTTCTCGTAGGCCCCGAGCACCCTGGCGACCGCCTCCGGGCCGACGCCGGGCTGATCGACGAGCGAGACGAGAGCCGCCGACACGCCCGTCCCGGCGAGGGAATCGAGACCGGCCCGCAGGGAGGAGCCCATACCCCCCTCCCAGTCCGGGTTGTCCACCAGGACGCAGCCGGTCAGATCCGCCCGCTCCCGTACGGCCTCGGCGGACGCTCCCAGCACCACGTGCACGCGGCCGCACCCGGCCGTCCGCAGGGCCGCCACCGCGTGCTCCACGAGCGGTCGCCCCCGGTGTTCCAGCAGCGCCTTGGGCCGTCCGCCGAGTCGCCGCCCGCCGCCCGCCGCGAGAAGCAGTCCGGCGACGCGGTCCTCTTTTCGTGTCATACGTCCTGCATACCTGACCCGCCGCCGACCGCGCCTTTCCCATGGACTGAATTTCGGTCCGCACAGTGGCGCCCGGCGCACCGGGTGGCGTTTACTGACCCGCGTCCCCGGCGCCCGACCAACGCCACGGGACAGCGGCGACGTGTCGAAGCCGCGCGCGACGGGCACGAGGGGGAGAGCTGTGTTGCGGAGCTTGGGGCAGAGGCCAGTGACCGGCAGCGAGGAAGACCCGAGGGTGGCGGAACTGCGGACCGCCGTGTCCCGGCTGCGCCGTGAACTCGCCACGCTCCCTTCCGAGTTCCCTGACCGCGCCATCGCCGAGGACGAACTCGCCGTGCTGGCCGCGATGGCCGCGAGCGGTATCCCCGAGATCCCGCGCCTGCACCGCTCCCTGCTGCTGATCGCCGGCGCGATCGGCTCGGTCAGCGCGCTGGCCCGGGGTTTGTCGGATGTCCGCAACGCGGTGGAACTGTTCGGGGAGCCACGGCGCGACTGACATGCGCCGCGTGGGGACAGGGCACCACGACCGCGGTTTCGGGCCGTGCGGCCCGAGGCCGTGTGCGCTGGGGGCTCAGGCCGCGGGGCTGCCCGAACGCGCCAGTGCCTGCGACAGCTCGGCGGCCACCTGCTGGAGCACCGGCACGATCGTCTCGGTCGCCGCGTCGGTGACGCGTCCCGCCGGGCCGGAGATCGAGATCGCCGCTGCCGTCGGCGAATCGGGCACGGACACGGCGAGGCAGCGGACCCCTATCTCCTGCTCGTTGTCGTCGACGGCATACCCGCGCGTGCGCACCTCCTCCAGTGCGGCCAGGAACGCCTCCGGGGAGGTGATCGTCTTCTCGGTCGCGGCGGGCATGCCGGTGCGGGAGAGCAGGGCGCGCACCTCGTTGTCCGGCGTGGTCGCGAGCAGCGCCTTGCCCACGCCCGTGGAGTGCGGCAGCACCCTCCGTCCCACCTCGGTGAACATGCGCATCGAGTGCTTCGACGGGACCTGGGCCACGTACACGATCTCGTCGCCGTCGAGCAGTGCCATGTTCGCGGTCTCGCCGGTCTCCTCGACCAGGCGCGCGAGATAGGGGCGGGCCCAGGTGCCGAGCAGCCGGGACGCCGATTCGCCGAGCCGGATCAGCCGAGGGCCGAGCGCATAGCGGCGGTTGGGCTGCTGGCGTACATAACCGCAGGCCACCAGCGTGCGCATCAGGCGGTGGATCGTGGGCAGCGGTAGTCCGCTGCTTGCGGACAGCTCGCTGAGGCCGACCTCGCCGCCCGTGTCGGCCATCCGCTCCAGCAGGTCGAAGGCGCGCTCGAGGGACTGGACGCCACCGCTCGCAGCGGACTTGGCGGGGGCGTCGCTGGCGCTGGGTGTCGACGTCGGCACGGCGCGTTCCTTTCGGGCTGGCAGGAAGGGGCAAAGCCTATCCGGCAGCCGGTTGGCTTCCTGGTGGTGGTACGGCCCTGTGTCTGCTGGGTGGAATTGTAATTCCGCTTTGCGGAAAAGTCCAGTGCGGGCACGTTGGAGGTGTCGAAGGAAGTGTGCCCTTGACGGCGCGGAGGCGGGAGTGAAGACTCCTTCAACAGAACGTTGAAATTCGTCAGGTGGATGTGAATCCCTTTCCCGGAGGCAGGACGGCGGCAGAGAGGGGCCGGGGTGTCCGACGCTGAACTGGTGCTGCGTTCGAGGCGCGTCATCACTCCCGAGGGGACGCGCGCCGCGGCGGTCGCGGTCGCCGGGGGAACGATCACGGCGGTCCTGCCGTACGAAGCGGAGGTTCCGGCCGGGAGCCGTCTGGAGGACTTCGGCGACGATGTCCTGCTGCCCGGCCTGGTCGACACCCACGTGCACGTCGACGACCCGGGCCGCACGGAGTGGGAGGGCTTCTGGACCGCCACCCGCGCGGCGGCGGCCGGCGGGGTCACCACCCTGATCGACATGCCGCTCAACTCGATCCCGCCGACCACCACGGTCGACCACCTCCGCACGAAGAAGGAGGCCGCGGCCGGCCAGGCGCACGTCGACGTCGGCTTCTGGGGCGGCGCCCTGCCGGACAACGTCAAGGACCTGCGGCCGCTGCACGACGCAGGGGTCTTCGGCTTCAAGGCGTTCTTGTCCCCGTCGGGAGTGGACGAGTTCCCCCACCTCGACCAGGAGCGACTCGCCCGCGCCATGGCCGAGATCGCCGGGTTCGGCGGACTGCTCGCCGTGCACGCCGAGGATCCGCATCACCTTGCCGCCGCCCCGCAGCTGGGCGGGCCGAGGTACGCCGACTTCCTCGCCTCCCGGCCGCACGACGCCGAGGACGCGGCCGTCGCGAACCTGATCGCGCAGGCGAAGCGCCTCGACGCGCGGGTGCATGTGCTCCACCTGTCCTCCGGCGACGCGCTGCCGCTGATCGCCGAGGCCCGGGCCGGGGGCGTACGGATCACCGTGGAGACCTGCCCGCACTATCTGACCCTCACGGCCGAGGAAGTCCCGGACGGGGCCAGCGAGTTCAAGTGCTGTCCCCCCATCCGCGGGGCGGCGAACCAGGACCCGCTGTGGCAGGCGCTGGCGGACGGCGCGATCGACTGCGTGGTCACCGACCACTCCCCGTCGACCACCGACCTGAAGACCGACGACTTCGCCACCGCCTGGGGCGGCATCTCCGGACTGCAACTGAGCCTGCCCGCGGTGTGGACCGAGGCGCGCCGACGGGGACACCGCCTCGAGGACGTGGTCCGCTGGACGTCCACGCACACGGCACATCTGGTGGGACTCGACGCGCGCAAGGGCGCCATCGAGGCCGGCCGGGACGCCGATCTCGTGGTGCTCGCGCCCGACGAGACCTTCACCGTGGACCCGGCGGCCCTCCAGCACCGCAATCGGGTGACGGCCTACGCGGGCAGAACCCTGCACGGCGTCGTCAGGTCCACTTGGCTGCGCGGTGAACGCATCGTGAAGGACAGCGAGTTCACCGGGCCGAGGGGCCGACTGCTCAGCAGGGACGACTGACCGGCACCCCGCACCCGCAGCGGCCGACTCCCGAAAGGAAGACCTGATCACCGTGACGGCGCAGCATCGATCCGAGACGGCCCGCTTCACCGGAGACGCGCAACCGTACGGCGGCGGAGACCCGTACGCGGACTACCGCACCGCCGACTACTCCTTCACCCGCTTCGCCGACCTCGCCGACCGCCGGCTCGGCGCCGGTGTCATCGCCGCCAACGACGAGTTCTTCGCCCAGCGCGAGAATCTGCTGGTGCCCGAGCGAGCCGAGTTCGACCCCGAGCACTTCGGGCACAAGGGCAAGGTGATGGACGGCTGGGAGACGCGGCGGCGCCGCGGCACCTCGGCCGAGCACCCGTGGCCCACGGCGGAGGACCACGACTGGGCGCTGGTACGCCTCGGCGCGCCCGGTGTCGTCCGCGGCATCGTCGTCGACACGGCCCATTTCCGGGGCAACTACCCGCAGGCGGTGTCCGTCGAGGGCACCTCCGTGCCGGGCTCCCCGTCACCGGAGGAACTGCTGGGCGACGACGTGACATGGACGACGCTTCTCCCGCGCACCCCGATCGGCGGTCACGCGGCGAACGGCTTCGAGGTCACCGTCGAGCGGCGCTTCACGCATCTGCGCGTCCACCAGCACCCCGACGGTGGCATCGCCCGCCTGCGCGTGCACGGCGATGTGGTGCCGGATCCGGCGTGGCTCGAGGTCCTCGGCACGTTCGACGTCGTCGCCCTGGAGAACGGGGGCAGCGTCGAGGACGCCTCCGACCTCTTCTACTCGCCCGCGACCAACACCATTCAGCCGGGCCGCTCCCGCACGATGGACGACGGCTGGGAGACGCGGCGCCGCCGCGACCGGGGCAACGACTGGATTCGCTACCGGCTGGCCGAGCAGTCCCGGATCCGCGCGATCGAGATCGACACGGCGTATCTGAAGGGCAACGCGGCGGGCTGGGCGGCGGTCTCGGTCAGGGACGGCCAGGACGGCGAATGGCGTGAGATCCTCCCGCGCACCCGTCTCCAGCCCGACACGAACCACCGGTTCGTCCTGCCGGAACCCGCCGTCGGTACGCACGCGCGCGTGGACATCTTCCCGGACGGCGGGATCTCCCGATTGCGCCTGCACGGCTCCCTGACCGGGGAGGGCGCGGCACGCCTGGCCGGACGGCACCAGGAGCTGGGCGGCTGAGACCACCGGGCGACGGGGCGCACACCCCCCTACGACGGTGGGCCCCCGCGCCTCTTCAGGCGGGCCGCCCGCAGCCCACGGCGAACTCGGCGCCCGTGACGTAGGCCATGTCCGCGCCCGCCCGGTGCGGGTGTGACCGGGGGGACGGTGTACGCGGTCCACCCGCGGTTCCGGCGGGCCTCCGGTGGTGAACGGACGTCGACTTCGGCGACGCTGCTCTCCGTGGCTCAGTGGAACTCGTCACTACACGGAACTCAATGGCCACCCCGGCGCGTTCTCCCCGCGTGACTCTTCAGCAAGAAATCGTCGGCAACGCCATGCAGATGGCGGTCGTCAGCCTGCGCCCGGGACAGACTGTGTACTGCGAGGCGGGCAAGTTCCTCTTCAAGACCACGAACGTCACCATGGAGACCCGACTGTCCGGCCCGTCGAACAACGGCGGACAGCCGCAGGGCGGCGGCGCCGGCGGGGGCATGGGCGGTTTCCTGCGCCAGGCCATGGGGACCGCCGCGCAGGTCGGCCAGCGGGTGCTCGCGGGCGAGTCGCTGGCGTTCCAGTACTTCACCGCATCGCCTTCCGGGGCGGCCGGACCGGCATGAGCGGCGGCGAGGGTTTCGTCCTGGAGAAGTTCACCGGGTACGGGACGGTGATCATCGCCGGCGCGGGCAACTTCATCGACCTCAATCCCGCCGACTTCGGCGGCCGGATCGAGGTCGACACCGGGTGCGTCGTCGCCTTCGAGGAGGGGATCCAGTACGGCGTCCAGCGCGTCGGCGGTCTCAACCGCCAGGGGCTCATGAACATGGTCTTCGGCGGCGAGGGCCTGTCCCTGGCCACCCTGGAGGGCAACGGCCGCGTGATCCTGCAGTCCCTCACCATCGAGAGCCTCGCCAACGCCCTCAAGAAGGCCCAGGGCGGGGACAAGCAGGGTCCGACCGGAGGACTGTTCTCGACACACGCCGGGTGAAGCGATGAGTTCCGGCCGTCCGCACTACGGCTCGTACGAGCTTCCGCAGGACGCGTAGGCCGAGATCGTCCGCACCGGTACGGTGATCGCTCCGCTGGAGGCGCCGCCACCCGCGTACACGGGCGGAGCGCGGGAGATCCGCTCCCTGCCGTCGATCGCCGTACCGGGCGTCCTTCGCTGTCACGCCACGCCCGGCGCACGCCCCGCCGACCACCGCCCTTCCCGGTACCCGGCCGAAGCCGCAGGTCAACTCCCCGAAAATTCACGGGACTTGTCGTGAAACTCTCTGGAGTTGTCATTAACATGACACACGGCCAAGACCCCCGGCTCTTCCACCCGTGGGGCCCGCCGCATCGTCACCGGCAGGCAGTACGAGGAGGACTACTACACCTCGGACCACTATGCGACGTTCGACCTGATCGACTTCGGCTGCTGACCACTGCCCCACGGTCGGCGGACCTGAGGCCCGATCCGGGTTGATGTGACTCGGCACCGGAACGATCCGTTCGCCACGAACACCTCGCCCCGCGGCTCGCGCATCGGCTGCGGAGCGAGCCGCGTCGTCCCCAACGCCCTGGCCCGCGTCGCCTGACATCGTCCGCGCCCGGCCGGACCCCACAGGTTCTCCGAGGCCATCCATCGACGTATGACGCGGGACTCCTCGACGAGCCGGGGCACTGATCGCGCACACCGTCCGTTGTCCTGGGGAACGGGCTGATGAACCGGCTGCCGACGAACGGGCGGGGGAGCGCATGGCCGTGATCGATCTGGGGGCGTACGGGCCGGGCTTCACACGGGATCCGTATCCGCTCTACGCCGAGTTGCGGGCGCGCGGCCCGGTGCACCGGGTGCGCACGCCACCGCCCGAGGTGTACGAGGGCTGGCTGATCGTGGGATACGAGGAGGCGCGGGCAGCGCTGGCCGACCCGAGGCTGTCCAAGGACAGCACCAAGAGGGGGCCGGTCAGCCGCGAGGACGGGTTGATGGGCCGGCATGTGCTGATCGTCGATCCGCCGGAGCACACCCGGCTGCGCTCTCTCGTCGCCCGGTCCTTCACCATGCGCCGCGTGGAGGCACTGCGCCCGCGCGTCCAGCAGCTCACCGACGAACTGCTGGCGGAGATGCTGCCGAAGCGCCGGGCCGATCTGGTCGAGGCCCTCGCCTATCCGCTCCCCATCACCGTCATCTGCGAACTGCTCGGTGTCCCGGACATCGACCGGGTGGCCTTCCGGGCCCTTTCGAACGAGATCGTGACCCCGACCGGTTGGGAGGCCGAACGGGCCGCGGTGCGGCGACTGACCATGTACCTGGACGAGCTGATCGAGGACAAACGGTGCACGGCCCCGGCCGACGACCTGCTCAGCGACCTCCTGCGCACCCGGGCCGAGGACGGCGACCGGCTCTCCGGCAGCGAACTGCGCGCGATGGCCTTCATCCTGCTGGTCGCGGGCCATGAGACGACGGTCAACCTGATCACGAACGGCGTGCACAGCCTGCTCACGCACCCGGAGCAACTGGCCGCCCTGCGCGCCGACATGACGCTCCTCGACGGTGCCGTCGAGGAGTTGCTGCGCTTCGAGGGACCGGTGGAGACGGCGACGTACCGCTACGCGTCGGAGCCGATGGAGATCGCGGGCACGGCCATCGCCGAGGGCGACACGGTGATCATCGGGCTTGACGCGGCCGGCCGGGACGCGGTCCGCTTCCCCGACCCCGACCGCTTCGACATCCACCGCGCCCCCCAGGGCCATCTTGCCTTCGGGCACGGCATCCACTACTGCCTGGGGGCGCCCCTGGCCCGTCTCGAGGCCCGTATCGCGCTGCGGACCCTGCTCGAGCGCTGCCCGGATCTGGCCCTGGACGGCCCGCCCGGGCCGTCGCTGCCGGGCATGCTCATGCGGGGGGTGCGGAGTCTGCCGGTGCGCTGGTAGCGGACGGCGTGCGAGGAGGTGCGGCGCTGGAGTCCGGCCGGCGCGGCGCCGTGGGAAGGCGCAGCCATCGGGGCGCCACGCCCCCGCTCACGCGAGGGCGCCCGCGATCTCGGCGAGGCCCACCGGGCGGCGCTCGTGGCGCGAGAGCTCGCAGGCTTCCGCGATGCGCAGGGCCTGGAGCGCCTCGCGGCCGTCGCACGGGTTGGCGCGCTCACCGCGCACCACCTCCACGAACGCGGCGACCTCGGCCTCGTACGCGGGTGCGAAGCGCTCCAGGAAACCGGTCCACGGCTTGACGGCGGGCGGCGGACCGGCGGACTCGGTGGACGTGATCGGTGTCCGGTCGTCCAGGCCGACCGCGATCGTGTCCAGCTCGCCGGCCAGCTCCATGCGGACGTCGTAGCCGGCGCCGTTGGTACGGGTCGCGGTCGCGGTGGCCAGGGTGCCGTCCTCCAGTGTGAGCACGGCTGCCGCCGTGTCGACGTCGTTCGCCTCGCGATACATCGGCCCCCCGGCGTCGGACCCGGTCGCGCAGACCTCGACGATCTCGCGGCCGGTCACCCAGCGCAGGATGTCGAAGTCGTGGACGAGGCAGTCCCGATAGATGCCACCGGAGATCGCGAGGTACGCGGCGGACGGCGGTGCCTGGTCGGCCGTCATCGCGCGGACCGTGTGCAGCCGTCCCAGCCTGCCGGAGCGCACCACCTCCCGCGCGTTCGTGTAGCCCACGTCGAAGCGGCGTTGGAAGCCCATCTGCAGGATCGTTCCGGCGGCGTCGACCTCTGCCAGCGCACCCAGGGTCCCCGGCAGGTCGACGGCGATGGGCTTCTCGCAGAAGACGGGGAGCCCGGACCGTGCCGCCCGACCGATCAGCTCGCCGTGCGCCGCGGTCGCCGCCGTGATCACCACGGCGTCCACGCCCCAGAGGAAGATCTCGTTCACCCCGGGTGCCGCGGTCTCCCCGAGACGGTCCGCGAGTGCATGGGCCCGGGCCCGGTCGACGTCGGTGATGATGAGCGAGCCGACATCGCGGTGGCGACTGAGCGTGGTCGCGTGGAACGTCCCGATGCGGCCCGCCCCGATGAGTCCGATGCGCATGGGAACAACGTGGAGGCCCCTCCCTCACCGTGTCAATGGTTTGTCCGGACAATCTGACTACACAACTTCCCGTCAACAGGTGCCGGAGCTACGCTCGGCCCGTGCCGAAACCAGATGTGGATCCGACCGCCTCGCTCCAGCTCAGCGTCGACCGGAACAGTCCGGTTCCGCTGTACTTCCAGCTGTCCCAGCAACTGGAGGCCGCGATCGAGCACGGGATGCTGACCCCGGGCAGTCTGCTGGGCAACGAGATCGACCTGGCCGCACGGCTCGGCCTCTCCCGGCCCACCGTCCGCCAGGCCATCCAGTCCCTCGTCGACAAGGGCCTGCTCGTGCGCCGCCGCGGCGTGGGCACACAGGTCGTGCACAGCCAGGTCAAGCGCCCGCTGGAGCTGAGCAGCCTGTACGACGACCTGGAGGCGGCCGGGCAGCGCCCCGCGACCCGGGTTCTCGTCAACACCTTCGCGCCCGCCTCCGCCGAGGTCGCCGCCGCGCTCGGGGTGCCCGAGGGCATGGAGGTGCACCGGATCGAGCGACTGCGTCTCGCGCACGGCGAGCCGATGGCCTACCTGTGCAACTTCCTGCCGAAGGACCTGCTCGACCTCAGGACCGGACAGCTGGAGTCCACCGGCCTCTACCGGCTGATGCGTGCCGCCGGCATCACGCTGCACAGCGCCCGGCAGTCCATCGGGGCCCGCGCCGCCACCGAGGCCGAAGGCGAACGGCTCGGCGAGCCGGAGGGCACCCCGCTGCTCACCATGCAGCGCATCACGTTCGACGACACCGGGCGCGCGGTCGAGTTCGGCACCCACACGTATCGGGCCTCGCGCTACTCGTTCGAGTTCCAGCTCCTCGTGCGCTCCTGACCGGGCGGGGGCGTAGATCACCGGCGACGTCGACCAGCCCATCGGCACCCTGTCGGGCGGTGAACGCCAGTGCGTGGCGATCGCACGGACGGTGTACTTCGGCTCGCGCGCCAGATGGCGGGCGGCAACGAACTGGACGATCCGCGCCACGAACTCGAACGTGCCCCGCAGGAACGCGACCCTCGGAGCGCGTGGCTGTGACGCCGTGCCGCACCCTCGCGGCGGGACGAGCCACGTCGGACGTGCCGGTTCTCCACAGGGCCGCGCCGCCGCGGTCCCGTGCCGAGCGCGGGGGCTCCGCGATGCAACCCTGTGGTGGCGTAAGGCAGAATCGGGCACGATGAGCACCTACCGCGACTTCACCCACCGCGGCTCCGCCCGGGCCACCGTCCTGCGGACCGTCGGCACGCGCGAGCGCCGCTCCCATTTGACCGCGCCCCGTGTCCCCACGGTCGGCATCGACATCGGCGGCACGAAGGTGATGGCCGGCGTCGTCGACGCGGACGGCAACATCCTGGAGAGGCTCCGTACCGAGACGCCGGACAAGTCCAAGAGCCCGAAGGTCGTCGAGGACACCATCGTGGAGCTGGTCCTCGACCTCTCCGACCGGCACGACGTGCATGCCGTCGGCATCGGCGCGGCCGGCTGGGTGGACGCGGACCGCAACCGCATCCTGTTCGCCCCGCACCTGTCCTGGCGCAACGAGCCGCTGCGCGACCGCCTCGCCGGGCGGCTCGCGGTGCCCGTCCTGGTCGACAACGACGCCAACGCCGCCGCCTGGGCCGAGTGGCGCTTCGGCGCCGGCCGGGGCGAGGACCATCTCGTCATGATCACCCTCGGCACCGGCATCGGCGGCGCCATCCTGGAGGACGGCCAGGTCAAGCGCGGCAAGTTCGGTGTGGCGGGCGAGTTCGGCCATATGCAGGTCGTGCCCGGCGGACACCGCTGCCCGTGCGGCAATCGGGGCTGCTGGGAGCAGTACAGCTCCGGCAACGCCCTGGTCCGTGAGGCCAGGGAGCTGGCCGCCGCGGACTCCCCGGTCGCATACGGGATCATCGAGCACGTCAAGGGCAACATCTCCGACATCAGCGGCCCGATGATCACCGAGCTGGCCCGCGAGGGCGACGCGATGTGCATCGAGCTGCTCCAGGACATCGGCCAGTGGCTCGGCGTCGGCATCGCCAACCTCGCGGCGGCCCTGGACCCCTCCTGCTTCGTGATCGGCGGCGGTGTCAGTGCGGCCGACGACCTGCTGATCGCCCCCGCCCGGGATGCCTTCAGACGTCACCTGACGGGCCGTGGCTACCGCCCCGAGGCCCGCATCACGCGCGCCCAGCTCGGTCCCGAGGCCGGCATGGTCGGGGCCGCGGACCTGGCACGGCTCGTCGCCCGCCGGTTCCGGCGCGCCAACCGTCGCCGGGTGGAGCGGTACGAGCGCTACGAGCGGTACGCGGAAGCCCGCCGCGGCGCCAAGGGCACGCTGTGACGGTACCGCGCCAGTCCTCGCCGCCGGACGAGCCCTCGCAGCCTCCGGAGGGCGGGTGGCACAAGTTCCGCCGCCGCGCGCTGACGCTGCTGATCATCGTGCTGCTCATCGGCGTGCCCGCCGGTTACCTGGTGATCTCCGCGAACCAGAGCCGCAAGAGCGGCAAGGACAAGGAGGCGAAGTACTCGGCGACCGGGCTCACCGCGGGCTGGCCCTCGCGCGTGCAGCGCCGCCTGTACCAGGTGACGATCCCGAAGGGGGCCACCAACGTTGCGTACTACGAGACGAACAATTGGAAGACCAGTCGGCTCTACGTGCAGTTCGACACCGACGACGCCGGTCTGACCCGATTCCTCGGCCACCTCAAGACCTCGCAGACCGCCCTGAAGAAGGACGACATCGTCATCAGCGAGCGCGACCAGAACATCGTCGGCTGGGCCTTCGCGGCACCGGGCTCCTGGTACGGCCTCGTCCACAAGCAGAAGAACCCGGCGCCCACCCTGGACATCGTGGTGAACAAGGCCCACCCGCTGCAGCCCACGGTGTACGTGGTGTCGCGCACGATCCCCTGACGGTCCCGCCCACGGCGGCCCCGCGGCCGCCGGAACCGATTGTCGGACCCCGCCCGTAGAGTCGAAGACGGCTCGACTTCAGCGGTGGGAGGTGACCGGACGCATGGCGGTACAGGTGGCGGAGGGCAGCGTGCCCGTGCGGCTGGCCGCCGTCTTCGTGCCCGCGCCGGTGCCCCGCCAGGGCCGGGTCGCCTTCTGGGACCCGGAGGGCGGTTCCCTGCCGTCGGACACCACGGAGGAACTGACGGTCGTCCGCCGGCATGGGCCCGGAGTGCGCCGGGGCACCGTTCCGGCCGTGTCGCTGACGGTCGCCGAGGCCCTGCCGCTGCTCGCCCGGGCCCGGCGCGATCCCGCCGCCCACCCGGCCACCGCGTGCTGGGGCGCGGCCGCGCTGCACGCCCTGCGGCTCGTCGCGCGGGGCCGGCTGCTGCCGGGCCTGTCCCCGGAGGGATACGACGCCTGGCGGGCGGGGCCACTGGAACCGGACGACATCACCCACCTCAGGGCGGTCGCCGCCGCCCTGCCGTACGAGGGCCATGCGGTGCCGCTCCCTGGCAAGGGCCCGCTCCTGCTGCCCGAGCCCGAGGCCCTTGTGAGGTCCTTTCTGGACGCGGTCGCGGACACCTTGCCGCGCACCCCGGCCGCTGCCCACACCGCGGGCAGGCCGTTCGCGGCGCATGAACCGCAGCGTCTGCCGCTGGCACACGACTGGGCCGCCGAGGTCGCGGCCGGGATGGACGCGGGCGTGCGCATCTCGCTGCGCCTGGACCTGTCCGCGTACGACCTCTTCGACGAGGGGGAGGGAGCCCGTCGCGCCGGGGCGGCGGTCGTGCAGGTGCACAGCCTCGCGGACCCGACCCTCGTCGTCGACGCGGCGGAGCTGTGGGCCGGTGAGGCCGACGCGGCCTTCGGCCCCCGCGCGCGGGTGGACGCCGCCCTCGCCGTCCGCCGAGCGGCCCGGGTCTGGCCTCCGCTGGACCGGCTGTCCGAGCAGGAGGCGCCCGACGTGCTGGCCCTGTCCGAGGACGAGCTGACCGATCTTCTGGGTGTCGCGGCCACCCGGCTGAGTGCGGCCGGCGTCGCCGTGCACTGGCCCCGTGACCTGGCGCAGGACCTGACCGCGGCGGCGGTCGTACGACCCGCGCCGGGCTCGGCGACCGACGGCACGGGTTTCTTCGAGGGCCAGGACCTCCTTCAGTTCCGCTGGCAGCTGGCTCTCGGCGGCGATCCGCTCACCGAGGCCGAGATGGACGCCCTGGCGGAGGCCCACCGCCCGGTCGTCCGGCTGCGTGATCGATGGGTGCTGGTCGATCCCGCGCTCGTCCGCAAGGCCCGCAAGCGGGAGCTCGGCCTGCTCGACCCGGTCGACGCGCTGTCCGTGGCGCTCACCGGCAGCGCGGAGGTCGACGGCGAGACGGTGGAAGCGGTGCCGGTCGGGGCCCTCGCCGCACTGCGGGACCGGCTGACCGCGGGCATCGTCCCCGTGGAACCGCCCCCGGGCCTCGCCGCCCGCCTGCGGGACTACCAACTGCGGGGACTGGCCTGGCTGGACCTGATGACCTCGCTCGGCCTCGGCGGCTGCCTCGCCGACGACATGGGGCTCGGCAAGACCGTCACCGTCATCGCGCTCCATCTGCGCCGGTCGCGCCGCGAGCCCACCCTGGTGGTCTGCCCGGCCTCGCTACTCGGCAACTGGCAGCGGGAGATCACCCGGTTCGCCCCCGGCGTACCGGTCCGCCGCTTCCACGGCCCCGAGCGAACCCTGGACGGCCTGGACGGCGGCTTCGTGCTCACCACGTACGGGACGATGCGGACGGCTGCGCCACGGCTGGCCGGACAGACCTGGGGCCTGGTCGTCGCCGACGAAGCACAGCACGTCAAGAACCCGTACTCGGCGACGGCCAAGGCGCTGCGCACCATCCCGTCCCCCGCCCGCGTCGCCCTCACCGGCACCCCCGTGGAGAACAACCTCTCCGAACTGTGGGCCCTCCTGGACTGGACGACCCCGGGACTGCTCGGCCCGCTCAAGTCCTTCCGGGCCCGGCATGCACGCGCGGTGGAGAACGGCGAGGACACGCAGGCGGTGGAGCGGCTGGCCCGTCTGGTCCGTCCGTTCCTGCTGCGCCGCAAGAAGTCCGATCCGGGCATCGTCCCCGAACTGCCGCCGAAGACGGAGACGGACCACCCGGTGCCCCTCACCCGCGAACAGGCCGCGCTGTACGAGGCCGTCGTGCGGGAGTCGATGCTCGCGATCGAGACGGCGGAGGGCATCGCCCGCCGCGGCATGGTCCTCAAACTTCTCGGCTCGCTCAAGCAGATCTGCGACCACCCCGTGCTGTATCTGAAGGAGGACACGCGGACGGCCGCGGGCCTCGCCGTGCGGTCCGGCAAACTCGCGCTGCTGGACGAGCTGCTGGACACAGTGCTGGCGGAGGACGGCTCGGCGCTGGTCTTCACGCAGTACGTCGGCATGGCCCGCCTGATCACCGCGCATCTGGCCTCCCGCGCGGTGCCCGTCGACCTGCTGCACGGGGGCACGCCGGTACCCGAACGGGAACGGATGGTGGACCGGTTCCAGAGCGGCGCTACGCCGGTCCTGGTCCTGTCCCTCAAGGCGGCCGGCACGGGCCTCAACCTCACCCGCGCAGGCCATGTCATCCACGTGGACCGCTGGTGGAACCCGGCGGTGGAGGAACAGGCCACGGACCGGGCGTACCGCATCGGCCAGACCCAGCCGGTCCAGGTCCACCGCCTGATCACCGAGGGCACGGTCGAGGACCGCATCGCCGAGATGCTGGAGGCCAAGCGGGCGCTGGCCGACGCGATCCTGGGCTCCGGCGAGTCGGCCCTGACCGAACTGACCGACCGGGAGCTGTCCGACCTGGTGTCGCTGAGGGGCACGGCGTGAGCGGGGCGGGCGAGGAACGGCGCGCGGCGGGCGACGAGCCGCGGGAGGCCACCGCGGCGGCCCCGGGCGACCAGGCGCGTCCCGCCGACGGGGTGCGCCGTGCGCTGCGGGCAGCGCGGGAGCGGCCTGGGGGCGAGGGGCCCTCGGCCACGCACGCGGAGCCTTCGGCGCCGCCGGAAGCCGTGCAACCGGAGGCCCGGCCGGGCGATGCGGCACGCGCCGCCCTGCGCCGGGCGAACGCGGAACGCCACAGCGTCGGGGGAACAGCAGAGGACCCCGCGTCACCGCCGGCGTCGGGCGACCGGTACCCGGCCGTGGTGGGCGACACCGCTGCGCCCCGGGAATCCGCACCGGCCGCGCGCCCCGGCGACGCCGCGCGGGAGGCGTTGCGCGCCGCGCGGACGGAGGCGGATCGGCAGCCGTCCGCGCCGCGCACCCGGGACGTCCAGACCCTGGACGGGTCCACCACGGCCGGCACCCGGGGGCGGACCCGCACCCGCACCCGTGCCGGGGACGCCCGGGTCCAGGACGTCCGGGAACTCCTCGCGGGTGCCTTCGTGTTGCCGGCGTCGCAGAGCGGGGCCTCGTCCGCGGCAGCTGACGCCGGCGGTGAGCGGGGGGACGCCCCCTCGCCCCCAGGGCAGGAGGCAGCGGAGGCGTCCCTGCGGCGCCGGCGGGGAACACCGGATCCACCCCGGGAACCGGGCGGTCCACCTCCCGCGGCGGCCCGCTACCCGCGTTCCATGGCGGCCCCCGGTCGCGACGGCGAGTTGCGGCGCACCTTCGCCGCGCTCCCCGCGCGAGCGGCGCAGGCATCCGAGCGGCTCGCCGAGACCTGGTGGGGCAACGCCTGGGTCACCGCGCTGGAGGAGGGGGCCCTGGACTCGGCGCGGCTGGCGCGGGGGAGGACGTACGCGGGCCGGGGGAACGTGGACGCCATCACCGTCACCCCCGGTCTTGTGCTGGCGTACGTACAGGGCAGCCGTCCGCGCCCCTATCGCGTACAGGTCCGGCTGCGCACGTTCTCCGACGACGAGTGGGACCGCTTCCTGGACGCGGCCGCCGAGCGGCCCGGGCACATCGCCGCACTGCTGGACAAGCAGGTGCCGCAGTCCCTCGCGGACTGCGGGGTCCGGCTGCTGCCCGGGCCGGGCGACCTCGAACCGCGCTGCAGCTGCCCCGACTTCGGCCACCCCTGCAAGCACGCGGCCGCCGTCTGCTACCAGACCGCGCGCCTGCTCGACCGGGACCCCTTCGTACTGCTTCTCCTTCGCGGCCGGGGTGAACGGCAGTTGCTCGACGCGCTGTCCCGGCGCAACGCGGCGCGCGCGGCCCGGGCCGCGCAGGAACGGGAACCCGCACCGGTCGCCGGCGTACGAGCGCGGGACGCCGTGGCGCGGAACGCACGGCCGCCGCTTCCGCTTCCGCTGTCGCCGCCCGCCCACCCCGAGCAGCCGCCGGTCTATCCCGGGGTGCCGGGCGGCCCGGACCCGTTCGCGCTGGACCAGCTGGCCACGGACGCGGCCGCCCGCGCGCACGCCCTGTTGACCATGGGAGAGGACCCGGTCGCGGAGCTGACACTGTGGCAGGACGCGGTACGGCTCGCCTCCGCCCGGCCGGGTTCGGGACTCACCGCGGGGACCCGGGCGCTGTACGCCTCCCTGGCCGCCGCCACCGGGCGCACTCCGGCCGATCTGGCGCGCGCGGTCGCCGCATGGCGGCAGGGCGGACAAGCGGCACTCGCCGTACTGGAGGAGCCCTGGGACCCGCCGGCGGGCCGTTTCGACCGCGCCCGCCCCCTGCTGCTGGCCGCGGACCTTCCCGCGTTCCGCCCGTGGCGCAACCGCCTCACGCACCCCGACGCCCATGTTCAACTCCGCCTCGGCCAGGACGGTCTCTGGTACGCGTACGAGTCGGAGGCGGGCCGCGAGGACTGGTGGCCTCGCGGCACCCCGGATCTGGACCCGGTCGGCGCCCTGACCGGCCTGGGAGCGGGGTGAGCCGTGGAGGGCGAAGCCCGTCGGCGCAATGACCGTCGCACGGATGTCGGCTCCACGCCGGTCACCGAGGCAGGCAACCTGTACTCGGGCGTGTGTATCGACACCGGGTCGGGCACCGGCTTCTGCGCGGAGCACGCAGCCGTCGCCGCCATGGTCACCGCGCGGGAGTACCGGATCGCCAAGGTGGTCGCCGTATGGCGCAACGACGAGGGCGTCCTGCACGTCCTGCCGCCGTGCGGCCGGTGCCGGGAGTTCATGCGCCAGATCGACCCCGCGAACCTCGACACCGAAGTGCTCCTGGGCCGCGGCAGAACGGCAAGGCTCCGCGACCTCCTGCCCGCGCACGAATGGCCCGCCCCGCTGGACCGGCCTCCGGCCCGAAGAAGCGGCGGCCAACCCCCCGCCACGGGTGGGCAAAGCCGTGAAGTGAGATGTGAAGCCGGATGTCGAGGATCTTCGCGAAGCCGTCACAACGTGGGAGGGCCTGCACAGCGCTCCCACCCAGGCGCGTGGGAAATGGTGAGATATGAGAGCGTGAGTCGAGTGAGTGACACGACTGCCGCACCCCTGCAATACCGCTTCGACGGGCCGGAAGACGCCCCTGTGTTGATCTTGGGCCCCTCGCTGGGGACCACATGGCACATGTCGTAGAAGCCGTCCACGGGCGTCCAGTTGGTCCAGGGTGAACGACTAAGTCCAGGTCAGAGCCTTGTGGCGTGAGTGCGTTCGTGGGGTTGGTGACTCGATTGTGATCGCACGTGACACGTGAGGACCCCTGTCGGCATGCTCTGGCGGGTGTCCTGCCGAGCACCTGATCAGCGACGCCCATCACGCCTACGAACGACTCACGGGATGCCTCGAATGAGGAGCGACTCAGATTCACTCGCCCATGTCGGCCGGCAACTTTCACAGTGGTATCAGAGGCAACGAGGCAGTGGGCGACCGTCGGCCGAGGCTTGGGAAGACAGTCACTGCATGATCCGCTGGGGAATCCGAACGGCCGTCGGACTCCTAGGCACGGCCCTGCTGTCCCTGGCGACTCGATACGAGCAGCCACTTCCTTTCTTCGATCGACGCACGGCCCTGCCAGCGCCACGAACACGTACGGCGAGACCGGCTCCGCTGTGGGGTGATGCCTCTGCAGAGCCAGTGCCGTGCGCCGGGGGTGTGCTGGTGTGCGGCGGGATGCGGCGCGCATCCTGTGTCGATCGGGACCGTTCGTTCAGCGGGTGACCAGCAGGCCCCGGCTGCGCAGCACCCGCCGCTCCAGTGGGCTGAAGATCAGCAGTTCGATGGCGATACCGACGAGCAGGATCAGGAAGATGGCCAGGAACACCTGCGACATGCTGGCGTTGTTTCGTCCGTTCTCCAGCAACTGGCCAAGGCCGACGCCCAGATCGGGTGAGGAGGCAATGATTTCGGCGGCCATCAGCGAGCGCCAGGAGAATGCCCAGCCCTGCTTCAATCCGGCGAGATAGCCGGGGAGCGCGCCAGGCATCACGATGTGCCAGGCTCCGCGCAGTCCGGTCGCGCCCAGCGTCCGCCCGGCGCGCAGGAACAGGGGCGGGATCTGGTCGATGCCCGCGACGAGGCCGTTGGCGATGGACGGGACCGCGCCGAGCAGGATCACGGCGTACATCATCGAGTCGTTCAGGCCCAGCCAGATCACGGCGGGCGGCACCCAGGCCACCGACGGCAGCGACTGCAGACCGGAGAGGATAGGGCCGATGGCCGCCCGGACGAACCCGACCCGGGCGACCAGCAGGCCGAGGGGCGTACCGATGGCGAGCGCCAGCAGGAAGCCGAGCAGGCCGCGCGAGACGGATGTCCAGATGTAGTCGAGCAGCGTGCCCTGCAGCCAGGCGGCGATCACCTCGTCCCACACCGCGGACGGCGAGGGCAGCTTGTAATCGGGGGCGAACTCGGCCCACACCAGCAGCTGCCAGACCACCAGCACCAGTGCGACGGCGGTGATGGGCGGCAGCACCTTGCGTATCAGGGTCTCGCGCAGCGGCGTACGGCCGCCCTGTACCGATTCCAGCGCGTCGAGCCCGGCCTCCAGCCCCGCCAGATCTTGTGTGTCCTGGGGCTCCCCTGATGCCGACGAACCGTCCTTCGTGGCGTCGACGCCGGTGTCAGTGCTGGCCATGGCGGCGGATCTCCCTGCGCAGTTCTTCGGTGATCTCGACGGACAGCTCGGCGACCTCACTGTCCTCGATGCGGCGCGGCTGCGGAATGCCGACGGTCCACTCCCGGGCGATCCGCCCCGGCCGCGAGGACAGCAGCACCACGCGCTGCGCCAGCTTCACCGCCTCCCGCACGTTGTGCGTGACGAACAGCACCGACAGTCCCGTCTCACCCCAGATGCGGGTCAGCTCGTCGTGCAGGACGTCACGGGTGATGGCGTCCAGTGCGGCGAACGGCTCGTCCATCAGCAGCAGCCGGCTGTCCTGGGCCAGCGCACGGGCCAGTGCGACGCGCTGGCGCATACCGCCGGACAGTTCGTGCACCCGCTTGTCGTACGCGCCCTGCAGCCGTACGAGTTCCAGCAGCCGTTCCGCCTCCGGCCGGCGCTCGGGCTTGGCCACCCCGCGCAGCTTCAGTGCGAGTTCGATGTTCTTGCCCGCGGTCAGCCACGGGAACAGCGCGTGCTCCTGGAACATCAGGGCGGGCCGGCCGTCAGTGGCGATCGAGCCGGCGGAGGGCAGGTCCAGTCCCGCGACCAGGTTGAGCAGGGTGGACTTGCCGCAGCCGGAGGCTCCCAGGAGGGTGACGAACTCGCCGGGTGCGACATCGAGGGTGATGTCGTCCAGTACGAGCTGCTGTCCGCCGGGTGTGCCCGGCGCGGGGAAGGACTTCGAGACGTGCTCGATTCGGGCGGCGAGCGTCACCGTCGTGGCGTCCTCGGCAGCCTTGGCGATCGTGGTGGCCATGGTCGTCACCTCCTGGGAACTCATCGGGTCCGGTTGTCGGTTACTCGGCTACTCGGCGCCGAGACCGGCGTCGTCGACCTCGTCCTTGCCCTCGGCCTTGAGGACCTTGTTGAGCGGTGCGAGGTCGTAGATGCCCTTCAGGTCGGGCTTCTCCAGGAGGCCGGCCTTGACGGCGTGCTCCGCTTCGGTGTTGAGGGTGGAGGCCAGCGGGTCGTCGAGGAAGGTGATGGACTTCCAAGCCGGGTCGATGACCTCGGCGGGCAGCGCCTTGCCCGACAGCTCCTTCAGCGCCGCATTGGCGGAGGTCTTCGCCTTCTCCGGGTTGGCGTTGATCCATTCATTGGTCTTCACTGAGCCACGGAGCACGGCCTCGACGACGTCCGGGTGCTCCTTGAGGAACTTCTGCGACACGATGATGTTCGTGATCACGAACTTCTTGTCGGGCCACAGGTCGGCCTCGTCGAGGAGGACCTTCGCGCCCTCGGCGACCAGCTTGGACGCGGTCGGCTCCGGCACCCAGGCGCCGTCGATGGAGCCGGACTTGTAGGCGTCCGGGGTGATCTTGTTGTCGGTGCGGACCACTGAGACGTCGCCCTTGCCGCTCTCCGCGTCGACCTTCCAGCCCTTCTCCGCGATCCAGTTGAGGAAGGCGACGTCCTGGGTGTTGCCGAGCTGCGGCGTGGCGATCTTCTTGCCCTTGACGTCGTCGAGGGACTTGATCTTGTCCGGGTTGACGACGAGCTTCACGCCGCCGGAGGCCGACCCGCTGATGATGCGCAGGTTCTTGCCGCTGGACTTGGTGTAGCCGTTGATGGCGGGGGAGGGGCCGATCCAGCCGATGTCGATGGAGCCGGCGTTCAGCGCCTCGATCTCGGAGGGGCCGGCGTTGAAGGTGGACGCCTTGATCGTGGTGCCGCCGAGCTCCTTCTGGAGCAGGCCCTCCTGGACGCCCACCAGAGCGGTGGCGTGCGTGAGGTTGGGGAAGTAGCCGATCTTCACTTCGTCGGCGGAGAGCTTCTTGGCGCCCGCCGCGACCTCGGTCTGCTTGCCGTCGTCGGTGGACTCGGAACCGTAGCCGCACGCGGTGAGCAGGAGGGGAAGCGCGGCTATGACGGCGATGGTGCGAAGGGCGCTGAGCGGTCTTGCGGCAGACACGGAGGTGTCCTCTCAGGGGATGGGTGATCAGGGAGGTACGAAAATGCGAGGCGTACTGCTTCTCGGCACGCACCAACACCCCACTCCTCGGCCTTGGGCGGCAGGCTCGCTGTCGCGAGCTGAGAAGTGGAACGTGGGGGCGTAGTCAGCCGAGGGATGTCCGATCCGCCGACAGAGGCGGGGCGGCGGGGGAGGCAGCGCGGGTTCGGAGAGAGTCAGGTTCTGTGGCGTCAGAGGGGCCGACAGATGGCACTGGACGTACGGCCGAGGTCGATGTGACGGCGCGAGGTCAGAAGGGGCAGCATCCGGCCTGTGCGGTCGAGCGTTCTCACGGCCACTCCCACAGATCCCTAGTTTTCCTACCTGGTTGCTAGGGATCGTGGCAGAAGGTGGCGTCTACCCCAAGGGGTAGTTCGCATGGTGGACGCGTCTATCTCGCTTTTTGGGATCGGCGGTTGTCCAGCGTGTCAGGGGTTTACCCAGGCGCTCGGGGCGTTGGTCAACGCGGAAACGTCGGCGGGCAGTTGGGCCGATGCGACGTCGGCGAGCGACACGCCTTCGAGGATCTCGCGCACGTTGGACCGCAATGCGATCCACAGGGGGAGCAGCGACTCGGCGGGGCCGGTGTAGGACAGCTCAGGGGGGCGGACGCCGCGTACCGAGACCAGTGGTCCGTCCACGGTGCGGATGACGTCGGCGATGCTGATGGACTCGGCGGGCTTGGCCAGCCGGTAGCCGCCGTTGCCGCCGCGCTGGCTGAGTACGAGGCCGCCCCGGCGCATGTCGTTGAGGATGCTTTCGAGGAACTTGTGCGGGATGTCCTGGGCGTCGGCGATGGCCTCGGCTTTCAGTGGGGCGTCATCCCGTGACGCGGCGAGCTGCAGCGCGGCACGTACCGCGTAGTCCGCTCTGGCTGAGATCCGCATGTGTGCATTATCCCGTACGGCTTCGGTCGGTGTCCGTTGCGGGCGGTCGCCGGGCAGGGGGCGGGTGTCCCCTGCCCGGCGACCGTGGGGCTCAGGCTGCGGCGGGCGTGTAGTGGGCGGCGTCGTCACCCTCGATGACGTGGCTGAGGGTGCCGTCGATCCCGGCGGGGACGTCGCCCGCGACGGTCACCCGGTGCAGCAGGCGCGGCAGGTCGCCGTAGTCGTCGGGGGCGTAGTGCTGGGTGATGCGGTTGTCGAAGAGGACGAGGTCGCCCGGGGTCCAGGCCACGCGCACGATGTTCTCCGGGCGGGTGACGTACGACTGGAAGATGCGCAGCAGGTCCCGGGAGTCGGAGGGGCTGAGGCCGACGATGCTCTGGGCGAAGCCGCCGATGAACAGCCCACGCTGCCCGGTCTCGGGGTGGACGCGGACGACCGGGTGGGCGGTGCGGTACTTCCGGGAGACGAACCGCCTGCGGTGCTCGGCCGCCTTCTCGTTCTTCGGGGCGGCGTAGTCGTAGTCGTTGGTGTGCACCGCCCACAGCTTGTCGGCCAGCTCGCGCAGTGGCTCGGGCAGGTCACGGTAGGCGGCGGCCGCGTTGGCGATGAGGGTGTTGCCGCCGTAGGGCGGGATCACGATGCCGCGCAGCGTGGACGCCTTCGGGGGTGTACGGACGAAGGTGACGTCGGTGTGCCAGTGGTTGGCGCGGATGCCCTCGTCGCCGTCGACGGGCAGGATCTGCGGCTGGCCGTCGACGGAGGGGACGGTGGGGTGCGCGGTGGTGAGCTCGCCGAAGAGGGAGGCGAAGCGGAGCTGGCCCGCGTCGTCGAGGTGCTGGTCGCGGAAGACGAGCGCCTTGTGTTCCAGGAGCGCGGAGTTGATCTCGGTGACGACGGCGGGGTCGAGTTCCGCGGAGAGATCCACGCCGAGGATCTCGGCGCCGATCCGGCCGCCGATCCTGCGGATGTCGAAGCCGGTGCTGGTGGTCATGTGCGGGTGTTCCCTTCAGGAGATGATCAGCGGAGAGGCGATCAGTCGGGCGGTCATCAGGAGGTGATGGGCAGGGAGGCTCCCTTGGACCCCGGTGGTCCGAGGGCAGGGCCGACGGCCCGCAGAGCGCCCGGGGTGCGGCCTCGTCCCCAGCCGATGTGGCGGCGGTAGCTGCCGAGCAGGCCGGTACGGTCCAGGTGCTCCTCGTCGCGGGCGGTGGAGTCGTCGGGCAACGGGCGGGTCACGGGCGCGACGTAGAGCGCGTCGGTCGGGCAGTTCGCCTCGCACTGGAAGCAGGTCTGGCAGTCGTCGCGGCGGGCGAGCACGGGGATGCCGTCCTCGCCGCGGTCGAAGACGTTGGTCGGGCAGACCTTGATGCACTTGTCGCAGGTGATGCAGCGTTCTGCCGAGACGAGTTCGATCATGAGGCCACCTCCAGGGGTGCCGCCGGCGCTACCGGCAGGGGCTCGGTGCGGGTCCACACCCGGTCGAGGCCACCGGTGACGATGCGGTGGTGCTGCCCGGGGTCCTGTGCCGGGTGGTCGAGCCGTTTGGCCATGCCGCGGGTCTCGGTGCGCGCCAGAGCAGAGGCGTACATCCAGCGGGCGTGCGCCGCCATCGCCGCCGCCTGCCGGGCCCGTACGGTGTCCCCGCCGTCGGCGTGCAAGGAGGCGCGCGCTTCCTCCCACACGCTGTCGAGCACCTCCAGCGAGGCAGTGAGCCGGTCGCCTTGGCGCAGGTAGTTCTTCTCGTACGGCAGCACTTCGCCCTGAACCGCGGCGATGACGTCCCGGAAGCCGTCGGCGGGGCCCGGGGTGCCGGTCGGCCGGAGCCCGGCTCCTCCCGCGGCCGCGACGCGCCTCGTACCGGCGCGGAAGCCGAGGGAGAAGGCGTGGCGGGCCGCGCCCCGGCCGGCCCAGGTGCCGGAGGCGATGGCCCAGGCGGCGTTGTGGCTGCCACCGCCGGTGAAGCCGCCGCAGATCAGCTCACGGGTTGCCGCGTCCCCGGCCGCATACAGGCCCGGGACGGTGGTGGAGCAGTCGTCGCCCGTGATGCGGATGCCGCCGGTGCCGCGCACGGTGCCCTCGGCGAGGAGCGTGACGGCGAAGCGCTGGGTGAAGGGGTCGATACCGAGCCGGTCGAAGGTGAGGAAGAAATTGGGCTGAGCCAGCCGCATCGCCTCCCGGGCCGCAGCGTCCGCCCGGTCCAGACGGCAGTACACCTTCTCGCTGAGCAGCGCACGCGCGATCACGGACCGGCCGCCCTGGCTGGCCGCCCCCTCCAGGACCGTGCCGTCCTCGCGGTAGAAGGTCGCGAAGGAGTAGAACGCGGTCTTGGTGACGGAGGTGCCCTCGGGCGCGATGCCGTACGCGTTGGAGAACTCCATCCCGGACAGTTCCGCGCCCACCTCGGCGGCGAACAGCGCGCCGTCGCCGGTGTTGACGTTGCAGCCGAGCGCGCCGCTGAGGAACGCGCAGCCGCCGGTGGCCAGGACGACCGCCCCGGCGCGTACCCGGTACGGCTGCCCGGCCTGGCGCCGGTGGCCCCTGGCCCCGGCGGCCGCTCCGGAGGGGTCGGTGAGTAGTTCGGTGACCGGGCTGTGGTCGAGGATGCGTGCCCCGGCGCGCTGGACGGGGATGCGCATCCTGCGCATGTACTCCGGTCCCTGCAGGCCGTTCCTGAGCTGCTTTCCGTCCGGCCCTGTGGGGAAGGGGTAGCGTCCGGCCGCTGCCAGCTCGTTCATCCCGGAGTACGTCTGGTCCAGGACCCGGGTCATCCAGCGCCGGTCGGCCAGGAAACCACCCAGTGCCTCGCGGCTCGCCATGGCCGCCTCCCGCGCGGCGGGCTCCGGGGGGACGTACCAGACACCCGTTCCGGCGGAGGCGGTGGCGCCGCTGGTGCCGCAGTAGCCCTTGTCGGCCAGGACGACGTCAGCCCCGTCCTGGGCCGCCTTGAGCGCGGCCCAGGTGGCCGCGGGGCCGCCGCCGACCACCAGGACGTCCGTGGTGAGGTCCAGCCCGCTCATACGGGCCCTCCTGCTGCCGCGGCCGCCGCGGCAAGCCGGTTGGCGGGGCGGGCCAGGCCGTAGTGCTCGCGCAGGGTGCGGCCGGTGTACTCGTTGCGGAACAGGCCGCGCCGCTGCAGGATCGGCACGACGTGGTCGACGAAGTCCTCCAGGCCGCCCGGCAGATGGGGCGCCATGATGTTGAAGCCGTCGGCGGCACCCTGGGTGAACCACTCCTCGAGCTGGTCGGCTATCTGCTCCGGGGTGCCGGCAAACACCCGGTGGCCGCGGCCGGCGCCGAGGCGGGCGATGAGCTCGCGCAGGGTGAGGCCGTCGCGGCGGGCGAGTTCGGCGACGAGCGTGAAACGGCTCTTGTTGCCGTTGATGTCCCGCTCCTCGGGCAGCTCGGGCAGCGGACCGTCCAACGGCAGCCCGGTCAGGTCGGTGCCGAGCATCCCGGACAGCTGGGCGAGCCCGTACTCGGGCACCTGAAGGTCCGTCAACTCCTCCTCCAGCTCGCGGGCTTCCGCCTCCGTCGAGCCGATGACGGGGGCGATGCCGGGAAGCACCAGCAACTGGTCCTCGGTACGGCCGTAGCGGGCGAGCCGGGACTTGAGGTCCTTGTAGAAGGCTTGGCCGTCGGCGAGGGTCTGCTGGGCGGTGAAGACGGCCTCGGCGTACTGGGCGGCGAACTCCTTGCCGTCCTCCGACGAACCGGCCTGCACCAGCAGCGGGTATCCCTGTGGACTGCGCGGCACGTTCAACGGGCCCTGCACCCCGAAGTACTCCCCGCGGTGGTTGATCTCCCGCACCTTGTCGGTGTCGGCGTAGACGCCGCGCTCCCGGTCGAGGAGGATCGCGTCGTCCTCCCAGCTGTCCCACAGCTTGGTGGCGACCTCGACGAACTCCCGTGCCCGCTCGTAGCGCAGCCGGTGCTCCAGGTGCTCCTCCTGGCTGAAGTTGCGGGCTTCGTTCACGGTGCCGGAGGTGACGATGTTCCAGCCGGCCCGGCCGCCGCTGATGTGGTCCAGGGAGGCGAACTTGCGGGCGGTGTGGAAGGGCTCGTTGAAGGTGGTGGACACGGTGGCGATCAGGCCGACGTGCTCGGTGACCGCCGCGAGGGCGGACAGCAGGGTGAGCGGTTCGAAGCCGCCGAGTGCGTTGTGCCGGACCTTGCCCCACAGGGCGAGGCCGTCGGCGAGGAAGACGGAGTCGAGCAGGCCGCGCTCGGCGGTCCGCGCGAGCTGCTGGAAGTAGCGCAGGTCGGTGACGCGTTCGGGCTGGGTACGGGGGTGGCGCCAGGCGGCGTCGTGGTGGCCGGCGTTCATGAGGAAGGCGTTGAGGTGGAGCCGACGGGGGCTGGTCGCGGTCATGAGGTTCCTCGGATCAGGGGCAACGAGACGATCGGGAGAGGAAAGAGATCGGGGAAGACAGCGGGACGAGAGGGCGGCCGGGTCAGCCGCCGACGGGTACGCGCCAGGAGCTGAGCCGTCGCTCCACGGCCACCAGGAACTGGTTGAAGGCCACGCCGATGGCGGAGATCGTGATGATGCCCGCGTACATCTGCGGGATCGCGAAGTTGTACTGCGAGGCGTTGATCAGATAGCCGAGGCCCGCCTTGGCACCGATCATCTCGGCGGCGACCAGCACCAGAATGGACACCGCTCCGGCCAGCCGGATGCCGGTGAACATCACCGGCACCGCGGACGGCAGGATGACCTTCTGGAACAGCCGGGGCGCGGACAGATCCATCGACTTCGCCAGCTTCAGCAGGGTCGGGTCGACGTTACGGACCGCGCTGATGGTGTTGAGCAGGATCGGCCAGGTGCACGCGTACACCACGATGGAGATCTTCGAGGTCTCGCCGATGCCCAGCAGCAGCACGAACACCGGCAGCAGGGCCAGCGCCGCGGTGTTGCGGAACACCTCCAGCAGCGGTCCGAGGAGGTCGGCGACCGGCCGGTACCAGCCGATCAGCAGGCCGAGCGGTACGGCAACCGCCACGGCGAGACCGAATCCGCTGAACGAGCGCACGAGGCTGGCGCGTGCGTTGTCGGCGAGCTGACCGTCGGCGGCCAGCCCCCACCAGGCGCGGGCGACCTCGCTGAACGGCGGCAGGAAGGTCCGGTCGACCAGGCCGAGTCGCGGTGCGGTCTCCCAGAGCAGGAGCAGAGCCACGATCGCGACGGACTTGGTCGCCCCCTTGAGCAGCAGGTACGGCAGCCGGCGAACCGCCCGGCGGACCGGGACCGGTGTGGAGAGGACTTGGTGCGCCTTCGACGGCGATGCGTCGTGTGGCGCGAACGTGGCGGACGTAGCAGAGGAAGGGGCCGGGGCGGGCTCGGCGGTGCTCACAGAGTCCGGCGTCGTGGTCTTGGTGGCCGTGCCGGTTGTGGGGCTCATACGGAAGCCTCCTCCTTCTCCAACTGCTGGGCCCTGGCCACCTCGTCGTGCAGCAGCGACCAGATCTCGTGCCGGTGTCGCGCGAACTCGGGGCTGGAGCGGAGGTCGTCCGTCGCCGTACGGGAGTCGAAGGCGACCGGCACGATCTGCTTGATGCGGCCCGGCCTGGATGTCATGACGGCGACGCGCTGTCCCAGGTAGACGGCCTCGTCGATGCCGTGCGTGATGAAGACGACGGTCTTGCCGGTGCGCTGCCAGATGCGCAGCAGTTCGTCCTGCAGCGACTCCCGGGTCTGGGCGTCCAGTGCGGCGAACGGCTCGTCCATCAGGAGTACATCGGGGTCGTAGGCGAGGCTGCGGGCGATCGCCACCCGCTGCCGCATCCCGCCCGACAGCTCGTGCGGATGGCGGTCCTCGAACCCGGACAGGCCGACGAGGTCCAGGAACTCCTGGGCTCGTGCTCCACGTTGACGTCGTGGGACGCCGGTGGCTTCCAGGCCGAACTCGACATTGCCCCGCGCCGTGCGCCACGGCAGCAGCGCGTACTGCTGGAACACGATGCCGCGGTCCAGGCCCGGTCCGGTGACGGGTGCGCCGTCCAACAGGATCCGTCCGCCGGTGGGCTGGGCAAGGCCGCCGAGCAGATCCAGCAGCGTCGACTTTCCGCAGCCGCTGGGACCGACCAGGACGATGAACTCGCCGGCTGCTATCTCCAGATCGATGCCGTCGAGGGCGGTGAACCGGGGCGCCTGTCGAGCCCCTGTCCGGTCCTTGACGGTGAAGTCCTTCCGTACGTCCTCGAACATGATCTTGGGCGTGGTGGGTGCCGTGGTGGATTCCGGCATGGGATCAGCTCCCGCTCTTCGTGGCGGAGGAGGACTTCTGGTTGCCGTTGAACTCATTGGTGTAGAGGTCCGACAGCGTGACCTGGCCCTTCTTGATGTCACCGCGGTCGGCCAGCCAGTCGATCCACAGCTGGAGTTCCTTGCCGGTGATCAGGCCCGCCTTCTCGGCGACGCCGTAGGAGCGCCAGTACTTCAGGGGTGCGGTGTCCTCGTTGCGGCCGCGCTTCTTCACGATGTCCGTCATCCGGGCGATGACCTCTTCGTGCGGAGTGGAACGGGACCACTCGATGGCCCGCCCCACGGCGGTGACGAAGGTCCGGGCCGTGTCGGGGTTCTGCTTCAGGAAGCGGTCCGTCATCACGTAGGTGCCTGCGCTGAATGCGCCGAGCAGTGCATAGTCGGTGAACAGTGGGCGGATGCCCCCGGCTGCGAGGGCCTTGTCGCGCAGAATGCCGCCGAGCACGGCCACGTCGATCTGCTTCTGCCGCAGAGTCTGCTCAGTGTTGACGGGTGGAACCACGAGTGGCTCGACCTTGCCGATCTCCGCCCGGGACAGGCCGCCGCGCTGCAGATAGATGTCGAGCATGGCCTCGGAGTGGGCTCCGAGTGTGTTCATCCCGACCTTCTTGCCGAGAAGGTCCCTGGCCGAGCGGATCGGGCTGTCCTCAAGGACGTAGAAGCCGCTGTAGGCGTACTTGTCGGAGCCGTAGTAGCTGATGACGGCCTTGATGGGGGCGTTGTTCGCGGCCAGTTTGACGACCGCGCCGTTGAACGCGCCGCCGAAGTCGACCTGGCCCGTGGCCGCGGACTGGATGTCCTGCGGCCCGCTGATGGTGTTGCCGACCCACTTCAGCTTCACGTCCTCCAGATAGCCGAGATCCTCGGCCAGCTCCGGCAGGGTCACCTGACCCGCCCAGCCCTGGTACCGGAGCGTCTTGGTCTGGCCCTTGCCGGAAGCGGCTCCGGCGGTCGTGCCGCAGCCCACGGCCACCGCAGAAAGACCGAGCAGGGAGAGGAACTGGCGTCGGGTCGATGCCGTAGTGGCCATGGAAAGGTCCTGTTCACACGAATGGGGACTGAGGCGGAATCGATGGCATGGCATGAAGAAGCCATAACCGAGAGGGGTGCTCGGCAATTGGGCGCAAGCAAGGCGGACGCCGAAAAGGGAAAAAGACCCACCGGGAATGCCTGCTAGGAATCAGTCGTCTACGCCGACAACGGTCGTCGTGGCCGACTGTGAAAATGGAGCGGGAGAGCGGCGCCCGTCAGCGTGTTCAGCAGCCGATGGCACAGATGGCGCTGGCCTGACGTCGCAGATCGACGTGCAGGCGCGCGGCGAGGTTCTCGGACTTGCTCACAGCCAAGAGAGTTGCAGCGAAGTCCGGCCAAGTCAATGTCGCCTGCGCGGGCGTCTCGTATTCTCAACCGCCGGACATGTGAGTGAAGTGCAGCGTTCACAATTGCCTGGAGGTCAGGTTGCGAAGCGAATTCTGATCATGCCGATGACGCCGGGGAAATGCCCAGCGGCATCGCAAGGTCAGACAGGCAGGACGAACGGAGGGTGCGCACCGTTGAGGAAATAGTCCCCGACATCGCGGAGCCGGTGGGCGACCGGCTCGTACAAGGTGTGGGTCCGGGCATTGCGCCAGAAGCGGTCGAGGCCCAGCCGCGAGGATGCGGAGCGGGTGCCGATGATGTCGAGGGCGCGGGCGGTCGACTCCTGCACAGCCCTGGATGCGGCGGCTTCGGCCATGGCCACGAGGACGGAGACCTCCGCGTACTCGTCGTAGGTGAGGTCTTCGCCTCGCGCCAGTCCGCCGTGCACGGCTTCCTGTGCTTGATCGGTGAGCGCGGACGCGGAGCGGGTGAGGACGGTGAGTTCTCCGTAGGCGGTCAGCACCTGTGGGTCCTGGGGGGAGCCGAATGGCCAGTCCGGGTGCCAGGGTGAGTGGCCCGCCCTGCTGTAGTCACGGGCTTCGGCGAGTACTCCCTCAGCCATGCCGAGACGGAGCTGGACCGAGAGGAGACGTCCGACCGGGGATGCCAGAGCAGCCAGGGGCGACAGGACGTCCTCGTCCGCGGACAGGGAGCCGAGTACGTCGTCGGCGGCGACCGGTACACCGTCGAACTCCACGCTCCCGCCGGCCGCGAGCCGCTGGCCGAAGGTGTCGGCGTCGCCGTCGATGCCCACGCCGCGATGGGTGGGATCGACGACGACGGCGAGTGGTTCGCCGGTATCGGGCCGTACGGCCCGCACGGCGAGGCGGTCGGCGACCAGGACCCCGGTGGCGTAGCTCTGCCGACCGTCGAGCACATGGCCGGCGGCTGTCCTGGCCAGCGTCAGAGGCGGTTCCTGGCGGGCAAAACCACCGCCCCAGCACCACTGTTCCGCTGCGGACCGCCGCTCGACCTGAGCGGCGAGAGAGGGCTCGGTGAAGAACCGGGCGCTCCACGACAGGAAGTAGTGACAGCCCAGGAGTTGACCGATCGCACCGTCGGCGGCGGCGATTTCCCGGACGACGGCGTAGGCCGTGGGCCAGTCCGCGCCGCCTCCCCCGAGCTCGGCCGGTATGAGGAGTGTCAGCAGTCCCGACTCGCGCAGCCGGGACACCTCGTCGAACGGGGCCTTGCCCGCCTGCTCCCTGGCCGCCGCGTCCGTGGCCAGGTCGTCCGCCGTCTCGCGGGCCACGCGCAGCCAGTGCGCACGGCCGGGCCCGGTTCGCTCGGACTCCGAGGTGGGGCCGGACGGCGCACTGGCAACGCCCATGGCAGGGGTCTCCTCAAGGTCGGCGGCAGGGTGCGGTGGTGGGGCTCTCTTGCTGGTCGGGCACGTACTTGTAGCCCACGCGCCGTACGGTGACGATCCGGTGCCGGTGAGCCTTGCCGAGCTTGCGGCGCAGGCGCGCGACGTGGACGTCCACGGTGCGGCCGTCGCCGATGTGGTCATAGCCCCAGATGCCGGCCATCAACTGCTCGCGCGAATGCACCTGGTGGGGATGGAGTACGAGATGCGCCAGCAGCCCGAACTCCAGGTAGGTGAGGTCGAGTTCGCGTCCGTCCAACTCTGCGACATGTCGCGCAGGGTCGATGCGGACGACACTGCCGCCCGCTCCCGTCTGGTGCACGGGAGGCGAGTCCGTATAGGCGACCGGACGGATCTCCGGCCGTGCCACGTCCTTGGCGAAGAGCCGGGCGGGGTCGGTGCCCTCGGGGACGAGGACGAGGTAGCCGACGAGGGGTGTGGAACCGTTTACCTCATCGCCTTCCTGAGCGGTGTCGCCCACGAGGCGGAGATGGCGCAAGTCGGGGAGTGGAGAATCCGATGGAGTGGCCTGGGCCGGAAGTGCCGTGGTCATGGCGGTCGTCCTTCAGAAGTACGTCGGGCCATCAGGCGCATTGAGTGGGTGCGCCCGATCACCTGGGAGGAGAGAGAAGGAGCGGAGTGGCACGCGCAACGTGTGAGCCGCGTGCCTTACACACGACAGCAGGCGGCGCTGACGACGTGACCAAAGTCGACATGCCGACGACGAACGAGTCGCTGCTGCGTGTGGGACATGTACATCATCCTGCGCATCCGCTGGGCGGGCCGTCAATGGCTTCCCTAGTAAATCGATGGGAAATGTAGGGAAGGTAACACCGCGGGTGGGCTCACCGGTCACCGCCGATCGCCGGGCGGGCCTCGGGCGCGATCGCCCTCGTCAGCCGGGCACGGAGTGCGGCCAGATGGATTCTGAGCCTCTGCAGGGGTGTGGGCGGGAGTGCGCGGGCGGACCCACGTGCGTAATAGCGCTCGACGTAGAACTGCCCCGCGCTGAGCACGGTGGTGACGGCGATGTACCAGAGGGTGGCGACCATCAGCAGCGGGATGACCTGGTAGGTCTGGTTGTAGACCAGCTGCACCGAGTACAGCAGGTCGTGCACGGCCAGCACGCTGACGATGCTGGTGCCCTTCAGGGTGCCGATCAGCATGTTGCCCGCGGTCGGGACGATGGAGCGCATCGCCTGCGGGATGACGATCCGGCGCAGGGTGCGCCGCCTGCCGATGCCGAGAGCCTGGGCGGCCTCCGTCTGGCCGGCGTCGACGGAGAGGATGCCGCCGCGCACCACCTCGGCGGCGTACGCGGCTTCGTGCAGGGTCAGGCCGATGGCGGCGGTGAGGGTGGGGCCGAGCAGGTTGACCGTCTTGACGGTGAGGAACTCAGGTCCGAAGGGGATGCCGAGGCCGAGCGTCGGGTAGAGGGCGCCGATGTTGAACCAGAACAGCAGCTGCACCAGCAGCGGGGTGGACCGGAAGATCCACACGTAGCCCCAACTCAGCGTGCACAGTACCGGGTTGGCGGACAGGCGCATCACGGC
This sequence comes from Streptomyces chiangmaiensis, assembly GCF_036281785.1. Classification (NCBI taxonomy): domain Bacteria; kingdom Bacillati; phylum Actinomycetota; class Actinomycetes; order Kitasatosporales; family Streptomycetaceae; genus Streptomyces; species Streptomyces chiangmaiensis. The sequence goes on from NZ_JAYWVC010000003.1 coordinate 116,116, forward strand.
CAGCGGGGTGCCGAGCAGGAAGCCGAGCACCATCACCACGCCGGTCAGCCACAGGGTGAGCAGCAGCCCGTCGAGCACGGCGGCGGTGGTGAAGTACCGGCCGACCACATCCCACTGGAAGGCGCGGTTGCGCACGACGGAGTTGACCACCATCGCGAAGACCAGCAGCGCGGCGACAGCGGTCAGCCAGCGGCCGAAGTGCCGGCGCGGCACGATCCGTGGCAGACCGTCGTCGGGGCCTTGACTGCTGGAGCCTTTGAGGTGGCTTGGGGGCGGGACGGCTGCGGAGACGCGAGAGGAAAAGGTGATGTCGGATGGCGAGACCATCAGGAGCTTCTCCAGGGGGAGGGAGGCGCGGGCGTCGGTGACCACCCGGCAGTGCACGTTCGTGGATGCCGCGCACACACGCAGCGCGGTTACGGGGTGGTGGCTGGGTTTCGGCGTCATCACGCTCGCCGCGTCCCTCAACGCGGCCGGTGAGGCTGCCGCGCGCGGCGGAGCCGGTCCGCCCTCGATCGTATGGGCGCACCGCGCGCATGTGTCAACCACGCACAGGAACTGCTGGGCGCCGGTCCGGTATCCGGGCCGTAGTTGACGAGAGGCGAGATGTACTGCTCAATTAGTCGCATGAATGCCGAGCAGCGCCTGGTCACCCGTGACCACATCGACTTCGGTCGGGTGTGGTCCGCCGCGTGTTGCGCTTGACGCGGCAGCGGGCCGTCTGACCGGCCCTTTCCCTCCCTCGGTGACCCCGTCGCGGGCCGAGTTGCTCCCCTCGCAGCACCGTCGCACGCATGCGCTCAACACGCGCTGAATCCGCGTACGGACGCGTTTGCGAGACCTGACACGCGCTGCTGCCGCCGCCCGACCTCACCCGAGGCACCTGCCCCGGCGTCGTCACATCCGTTCACCACCTGTTTCCCAGCGCCCTGAAGCGCCGTCACGCCCGGCCGCACCGAGGGCTGCTCCGCCGTGCCCGCGTGCTGCCCACGGCACGGCCCCAGAGGACTTGGAAGACTTGAGGAAGGCCATCTCCCATGCCCGTGGAGTTCCTTGGCATCGCCGCCACCCACGACGGATCCGAAACCACCCAGCGCTCAGGCGCCGCCTTCGACAAGGAGTACACGCTCCGTCTCGCCAGGGCGCACGAGGACCACGATTGGGACCGGGTGCTGTTCGCCTACGGTTCCGGATCGCCGGATCCCGCGCCGGCCGCCGCCTACATCGCGAGCAGGCTGGATCGCCTGCAGATCCTGCTCGCCCACCGGCCCAACGTCTCGTACCCGACCTTCGCCGCGAAGACCTTCGCCACCCTCGACCAGATCAGCGAGGGCCGGCTGACCGTGCACTTCATCACCGGCGGCAACGACCGCGAGCAGGGCCGTGAGGGCGACACACTCACCAAGGACGAGCGCTACGCCCGCACCCGTGAGTACATCCGGATCGTCAAGAAGATCTGGACCACCCACGAGCCCTTCGACCACGAAGGCGAGCACTACCGCTTCCACGACTTCGTCAGCGACGTCTTCCCGGCCCAACAGCCCCGCCCGAACGTGTCGTTCGGCGGCTCGTCCCCCGCCGCGTACGCCGCGGGAGGCGCCGAGGCCGACATCTACTGCCTCTGGGGCGAGCCGCTCGCTAAGACCGCTGAGCAGATCGAGGCCGTGAAGGCCGCAGCGAAGGCCGCGGGCCGCACCGACGTGCCCCGCATCCAGGTGGCGTTCCGCCCGATCATCGCCCCGACCGAGGAGCTGGCCTGGGAGAAGGCCCACCGCACGGTCGGCGCGATCAAGGCCGGCAAGGAGAAGGGCGAGGCGATCACCAAGCGCCACAACGGGCACGCCCAGCCACAGAACACCGGCTCTCAGCGGCTGATCGCCATCGCCGAGGCGGGGGAGCGCTACGACCGCGCCCTGTGGACCCCGACGGCCGCCGCCACCGGTGGCGCGGGCAACTCCAACGCCCTGGTCGGCACGCCCGAGACGGTGGCCCAGGCGCTTCTCGACTACTACGACCTCGGCGTCGACATCCTCTCCGCCCGCGGCTACGACCTGCTGGGCGACGCGATCGACTTCGGCCGGTACGTGATCCCGATCGTCCGCGAGGAGGTCGCGAGGCGCGACGCCGAACGGGCGGCGCGCGGCACGCAGAACCTGGCGGCGGTGAACGGATGACGTCCGCGCCCGAACTGGCGATCGCTCAGGTCACCGTCGCTGACCCGAGAGTGCAGCCACTGCTGCGCGAACTCGGCGACGAGTACTCACGACGCTACGGCAAGGACGCGCACGCCGAACTGGCCCGCTATCCGGACGAGGAGTTCACCGCGCCGTACGGCGGCGTGCTGCTCCTGCTCCTCGAACGTGGCGAGGCGGTTGCGGGCGGCGCCTTCCGCCGGTACGACGCGACCACGGCCGAGCTGAAGCGGATCTGGACGCACTCCGCCCACCGTCGGCGGGGCCTGGCCCGCCGTGTCGTCGCCGAGTTGGAGCGTGAGGCGAGCGCCCGCGGCCACCGGCGGATCTACCTGACCACCGGTCCGCGCCAGCCCGAGGCCCGCGGCCTGTACCTGGCCACCGGTTACACCCCCCTGTTCGACACCGCGGCCGACCCGGAAACCATCGGCCCGCTGCCTTTCGAAAAGCACCTGCCGGTCGTAACACACCAAGGAAAGGCAGCCAGCCTGTGAGCGTCCGTGGCATCAGAACACGTCTGCGCAAAGCCGCCACCATTGCGCTGCTACCCGTACTGGCGCTGACCTCCTGCGGCTCCGGCGACACTTCCGGCACCACACCGGCGGGCGCTCAGGCGTCCCCAGTGCCGACCGACGACCCGGTCGCCGGCGTACGCAAGGTGGGCTCCGTCGCCGCCCTGCTGCCCGCCGACGTACGCGAGTCCGGCACGCTGCGGGTCGGCAGCTCGATCGGGTTCCCGCCCGGGGCGTACTACCCGAACGGGCAGGACAAGCCACCCGCCGGACAGGACATCGACCTCGCCGACGCGGTGGCCAAGGTCCTCGGCGTGAAGCTGGAGCGGCAGGACGCCTCCTTCGAGACGATCCTGCCCGCCCTCGGCAGCGGCAAGTACGACGTCGGCACCGGGAACTTCGGGGTCACCACCGAACGCCTGAAGACCGTCGACTTCGTCACCTACATCAACGACGGTCAGGGCTTCGCGGTGAAGAAGGGCAACACCGCACTCAAGACCAAGGTCACCGACCTCACCCAGCTGTGCGGGCTGACCATCGGCACCGGCGCCGGCACCACCTTCGAGGCGACCCTCACCGCGCAGAAGGGGGTGTGCGCCAAGGCGGGCAAGAAGCCGTACGACGTGAAGGTCTACTCGGAGAACGGGGCCACTGTCACCGCGCTCCAGCAGGGCCGGATCGACGTGATCATGTCGACCATCAACGGCCTGCGCTACCAGGCGGCACAGCCCGCCTCGCAGACCACCTTCCTCGGTGAGTACCACCGCCTCGACGTCGGATTCGCCTTCAAGAAAGGCTCGCCGCTCACCAAGGCGTTCCAGGCCGCTGTCAACGAGCTGATCAAGGACGGCACATACGCCCGGATCCTCAAGAAGTGGGGCACCTCCCCCTCCGCGATCGACACGTCGCGGATCAACCCGCCCGAGCACACGTAACGAGCAAGCAGGAACGCCACGATGGGACTCACCACCGATTCCGCCGCCGCGCCACCCGGCGCGGCCTCCCCGGGCACCGGCCCGGGGGCCCCGCCCTCTCCGGACGACCCGGCCTCTCTCAAGGTCGTCCCCGCCCGCCACTACGCCCGCTGGGTTGCGGCCGTCGCCGTGATCGTGCTGGTCGCCCAGTTCGTGCACGGGCTGGCCACCAACCCTGTCTGGGAGTGGGGCGTCTTCCGCGACTACGTGCTCTCCGAGACGATCGTCCAGGCGGTGTGGGTGACCCTCCAGCTCACCGCCTACGCCACCGTGCTGGGCTTCCTCCTCGGCACCGTGCTGGCGTTCATGCGGCTGTCGCGCAGCCCGGTGCTGCAGACCGTCGCCTGGACCTACATCTGGATCTTCCGGTCCATCCCGATGATCGTCCAGCTGGTTTTCTGGTTCAACCTGAGTGCGCTGTACGAGGAGTTGGGCTTCGGCATCCCCTTCGGCCCGGTGTTCTGGTCCGTCGACAGCAACAGCATCATCGGCACCATGGGCGCGGCCATCATCGGGCTGACGCTGCACCAGGCCGCCTACGCCGCCGAGATCGTGCGCGGCGGCGTCATCGCCGTCGACCACGGACAGCTGGAGGCCGCCGCCGCGCTGGGCATCCCCCGACTGCGGCAGATCCGCCGGATCGTGCTGCCGCAGGCCATGCGCGCCATCCTGCCCACGGCCGGCAACGAGATCATCGGCCTGCTCAAGGGCACCTCGGTGGTCTACGTGATGTCCATCGGCGAGCTGTTCTACCAGGTGCAGGTCATCTACGGCCGCAACGGCCGGGTGATCCCGCTGCTGCTGGTCGCCACCGCCTGGTACGTGGTCCTCACCTCCCTGCTGTCGATCGCGCAGTACTACGTGGAGCGCCGCTACGCCCGAGGCGCCAACCGCACCCCGCCGCCCACCCCGATCCAGCGCGCCCGGCGCTTCGTACGCACCCTGCGCGCGGCGGCCGCCCAGCGCAACCAGCCCGTCGTACCCCTGAAGCCCTTGGGAGACAGCCGATGAGCGACGTGACGGTGGCCGGCGTCAAGGACGCGAAGCCGACGGCCGACGACGTGATGGTGGACGTCCACGGCGTCCACAAGAGCTTCGGCCCGCTGGAGGTGCTGCGCGGCGTCGACCTCCAGGTCCGCGCCGGCGAGGTCACCGTGATCCTCGGCCCGTCCGGCTCCGGAAAATCCACGCTGCTGCGCACCATCAACCACCTGGAGAAGGTCAACCGCGGTTGGATCAGCATCGACGGCGACCTCATCGGCTACCGACGCTCCGGCGGCAAGCTGCACGAACTGAAGGAGAAGGACGTTCTGAAGCAGCGCACCCACATCGGGTTCGTCTTCCAGAACTTCAACCTCTTCCCGCACCTGACGGTGCTGGAGAACCTCGTCGAGGCCCCCGTCTCCGCGCTGCGCGGCCCGCGCAAGGAAGCGGAGGAAACCGCCCGCCGGCTGCTGGACCGGGTCGGACTCGCCGACAAGACCGACGCCTACCCGCGGCAGCTGTCCGGAGGCCAGCAGCAGCGCGTGGCCATCGCCCGCGCGCTCGCCCTCCAACCCAAGGTGCTGCTCTTCGACGAGCCCACCTCGGCGCTCGACCCGGAACTGGTCGGCGAAGTCCTCGACGTCATCAAGGACTTGGCCCGCACCGGAACCACCATGATCGTCGTGACCCACGAGATCGGCTTCGCCCGCGAGGTCGCCAACACCGTGGTGTTCATGGACGGCGGTGTCGTCGTGGAGCAGGGGCCACCCGCGGCCGTACTGGACGACCCGCAGCACGAGCGCACCCGCGCCTTCCTCTCCAAGGTCCTCTGACCACCCCCTCACCCCTTTCCGCAAGCAAGGAGCACGACTGTGTCCACCTCGATCACCCGCCGCACCACTGCAGCCGCGCTGGGACTGACCGCTGCCCTCGTCCTCGCAGCCTGCAGCAACCCTGACGACGGCGGCACGACCGAGGTCGCGGCCACGTCGGGCAGCAAGACAAAGATCAACATCAGCCCGGACCAGGACCGCATCACCACCGACAAGGTCGACTCCATAGCCGCCGAGGTCCCGGAGAAGATCCGCAAGAGAGGCACTCTGGAAGTCGTCGACTCGTCCGGCTCCGCGGCGCCGCTGACTTTCTTCGCCACCGACAACAAGACCATCATCGGCGTCGAGCCCGACATCGCCTCTCTGGTCGCCGACGTGCTCGGCTTCAAGCTGCACATCAACACGGTCTCCTGGGAGAACATCTTCGTCGGCCTCGACAGCGCCAAGTACGACGTCGGCTTCAGCAACATCACCGTCACCGAGGAGCGCAAGGAGAAGTACGACTTCGCCACCTACCGCGAGGACAACCTCGGCTTCGAGGCGAAGAAGGGCAGCGGTCTGAAGGTCACGGGGCCCGAGGACGTGGCGGGCAAGACGGTCGCCGTGGGCAGCGGCACCAACCAGGAGAAGCTGCTGATCGAGTGGAGCAAGGAGAACGAGAAGGCCGGCCGCAAGCCGGTGAACATCAAATACTACCAGAACGACAGCGACACCTACCTCGCCCTCCAGTCCGGCCGCATCGACCTCTACCTCGGCCCCAACCCCACCGCCGCCTACCACGCGGCCACCACGGGGAAGACGGAGGTCGTCGGTACGTACTCCGGTGCCGGCTCCACTCTCCAGGGCCTCATCGCGGCCACCACCAAGAAGGACAGCGGCCTGGTCAAGCCGCTCGCCGACGCGCTCAACGAGGTCATCGAGAACGGTACGTACGCGAAGGTACTTCAGCGCTGGGGCCTGTCCGACGAGGCCGTGACCAAGTCCGAGATCAACCCGCCCGGCCTGCCCAAGACCAACAAATAACGGACCCGGCGCGGAGGCCGCACGCCTCCGCGCCCTGTCCCTCCGCTCTCTTGTTCACGCCTCCGTGCAGGACTCGTTCCGGCGCGCAGGACTCCTTCGTACAGGACACGAGGTCATGCCCCGCGAACTCCACCTCTCCGTCGAACTCAACGGGACCGGCCACCACCCCGCCGGCGCCGATCCCACCGCTCCCCTCACCGCCGCCCCATGGGCGGACCTGGTTCGTCTCGCGGAGCAGGGCGCCCTGGACTTCGTCACCGTCGGCGACACCCCCGCGCCGCCACCCGACGGCAGCGGCGACAGCGGCGACCGGCTCGACGCGGTGGCCGTACTGGCCCGCGTCGCCCCCGTGACCAGCCGGATCGGCCTTGTCCCGACCGTGACCACCACCCACACCGAGCCCTTCCACACCTCCACCGCCCTTGCCAACCTGGACTTCGTCAGCGAGGGCAGGGCCGGCTGGCAGGTTGACGTCTCGAGCACCGAGGCCCGCGCCGTGGGCCGCCTCCCCCGGGCATCCGCCGCCGAGCTGTGGGCCGAGGCGGCCGGCGTCGCCGAGTTCGCCGCCCGGTTGTGGGACAGCTGGGAGGACAACGCAGAGATACGGGACGCCGCCACCGGCCGTTTCACCGCCCGCGATCGGCTCCACCCCATGGACTTCGACGGCCCGCACTCCTCCGTCCGCGGGCCCTCCCTGGTCCCCCGCCCGCCGCAGGGGCGGCCGCCCCTCGCCGTCGCCCTCGATGTGCACGACTCGGACGGGCAGTGGGAACTGGCCGCGGGTCACGCCGACGTCGTACTGCTGGACGTCGATCAGCCGGCCACCGTCCGGCTCGCCCGTGCGGCGCTCCTGCACCGGACGGAGGAGGCCGGACGCGACCCGGACGCGCTGCGGGTGCTGGTACGCGTCGCGGTCGATCTCAGCGGCGGAGCCGGGCCGGGACCACACTCACTCCCACCCGCCGACACAGTGCGCTTCACCGGCACCGCCGCGGACCTCGCCGGACTGCTCGCCGACTGGCACGCGGCCGCCGGCACCGACGGCTTCCACCTCCTCCCGGCCTCCGCCCCAGCCGACCTGCCCGCCGTGGTCCACGAACTCCTACCGCCGCTGCGCAAGCGCGGAATCTTCCGCACCGACTACACCGGCCGCACCCTCCGCGACCACCTTGGCCTGCCCCGCCCCGCCAGCCGCTACGCCCGACGGACGGACACGGCCCGATGACGCACACCGCGACGGCCGCGTGCAGCGCGGGGACGGCCCGAACGTCCCAACCCACTTGGTACTCCTGAAAGGTCTCCTCATGTCCACTGTCCTCTCCGTCTCAGGAAGCCCCTCCGCCACCTCCCGCACCGCACGGCTGCTGCGCCACCTGGACGACCGGCTCATCGCGCAGGGGCACAAGGTGATCCCGCTGGACGTCCGCACCATCCCCGCCGAGGCGCTGCTCGGCGCCGACTTCCGGCATCCGGCGATCGTCGAGGCCACGACCCTGTTCGAGCGGGCAGACGGGGTTGTGATCGGCACCCCCGTCTACAAGGCCGCCTACTCCGGGCTGCTGAAGTCCCTGCTGGACCTGCTGCCGCAGTACGCCCTGGTCGGCAAGACCGTCCTGCCGCTGGCGACCGGCGGGACCACGGCACACGTCCTGGCGATCGACTACGCCCTGCGCCCGGTGCTCAGTTCCATGGGCGCCGCGCACATCGTCCAGGGCTGGTTCACGCTCGACAAGGACATCACAGTGGGCGACGACCGCACCCTGACCGTCGCGCCGGGCCCGGCCGAGGCCCTCGCCCAGGTCGTCGACCAGTTCTCCGAAGCCCTCGGCAGCCGTACGGCCCTGCCGACGGCCACCGGACGAGCAGCCTGACCGTGACCGCCGACCACGACGAGCGAAAGGCGTGAGCCTGAAGTGAGCCTCACCTTCCACTGGTTCCTGCCCACCAACGGCGACAGCCGTCATATCGTCGGAGGCGGCCACGGCACCCCGGTCACCGCGGCCGGAGGTGACCGGCCGCCGAGCATCGGCTACCTCACCCAGATCGCCCGCGCCGCCGAGGACCTCGGCTTCACCGGCGCGCTGACCCCCACCGGCGCCTGGTGCGAGGACGCCTGGCTGACCACCGCCATGGTCAGCCAGCACACCGAGCGGCTGAAGTTCCTGGTCGCCTTCAGGCCCGGTTTCGTCTCGCCCACACTCGCCGCACAGATGGCGTCCACCTTCCAGCGGCAGACCGGCGGCCGGCTGCTGCTCAACGTGGTCACGGGCGGAGAGAGCCACGAACAGCGCGCCTACGGTGACTTCCTCGACAAGGACGCCCGCTACGCCCGCACGGACGAGTTCCTTCAGATCGTCCGCGCGCTGTGGGACGGCGGGACCGTGGATCTGGCGGGCGAGCACCTCCGGATCGAGGACGCGCGGCTCGCCCGGGTGCCCGACCCGCTGCCGGAGATCTACTTCGGTGGCTCCTCGCCCGCCGCGGGCGAAGTCGCCGCCCGCCACGCGGACGTCTATCTCACGTGGGGCGAGCCGCCCGCCGCCGTCGCCGAGAAGATCGCCTGGATCCGGACCCTGGCCGCGAAGGAGGGGCGGAACATCCGCTTCGGTATCCGCCTCCACGTCATCACACGCGACACCTCCGAGCAGGCATGGGCCGAGGCACAGCGACTCCTCGACGGCTTCGACCCCGAGACCGTCGCCGCCGTACAGGCCGGGCTCGCCCGCAGCGAGTCCGAGGGGCAGAAGCGGATGCTCGCCCTGCACGGCGGAGGCCGCGACGGCCTTGAGATCCACCCGAACCTGTGGGCCGGCATCGGTCTGGTGCGCGGCGGAGCCGGCACGGCGCTGGTCGGCAGCCACACCGAGGTGGCCGAACGGATCGCCGAGTACCACCGGCTCGGCATCGACGAGTTCGTGCTTTCCGGTTACCCGCACCTGGAGGAGGCTTACTGGTTCGGTGAGAACGTCCTGCCGCGCCTCGCAGCCCAGGGACTGTGGGCCCACCCGTCGCCCACCACCGCCCTTTCAACGAGCGCTTCGCGCACCCCTTCTGACTCCACGCCCGCGGACGCAGCCGCCCAGCCTGCAGCCCAGGTCCCCTTCGCGGGCTCCCGAACTCCGCGATGACCCTTGCCCCGCGATTCGGCCCGCGCGCCGTGATTGACACCCGTCTGTGCTTCTGGCGGAGGGTGCATGTGGACTTGGTCCGCTATGCAGGCTGCGTGTGTTGTCCGTCCTGCTGATCCGGCTCTTCTCTCCTTCCCCTTTGCGCGGCACGCTCCGTGCTTTCTCGTTCGCGATCACTCAGGACGGTCCTGTGTCTTCCACCGCTTCTCTTTCTGCGTTCGCAGTCACGTCCCCGACCGAGCCCGCAGCCGAGCCCGGCGGTCTCACCCGTACGGGCCCGACGATCCCCGAACTGCTCGACTTCGCCCGCCGTGCCGCCTCCGACAGCGAGCTGGTCGCCGCCCTCCCGCTGGACCCCGAGGCCCGTACCTGGATCCGACTCGACGCTCCGGGCGGCAGCGAGGCGTGGCTCATCGGCTGGCCACCGGGCACCGGCACCGGCTGGCACGACCACGGCGGCTCGCGGGGCGCCTTCGCCACCGCGGACGGCGAGTTGACCGAACAGTCCCTCGCTGCTCCGATTCCCACCGAGGGGTGGCGGACGCTCGAACTCGCCGACGGTATCGACCGCGAGCGGCGGCTGGGCGCCGGGCAGGCGCGCGGCTTCGGCCCACACCACGTCCACCAGGTGTTGAACCTCTCCGCTGAAGCGCACGCCGTCTCCGTCCACGTCTACTACCCACCACTGCCGCTGATCCGGCGCTACAGCCGTACAGGGCCTCTGCTGCGGCTGGAGACAGTCGAGCAGCCGGAGGAGTGGACGTGATACGCACACCGGTGCGGGGCATCGACGCCCTGCTGGCGCAGGCCCGCTCGGAACTGGACCGGCTCGGCCCGCTGGAGGCCGCCGAAGCGGCCGCTTCCGGTGCGCTGCTGGTCGACATCCGCTACGCCGCGCTGCGCGAGCGCGACGGCACCATCCCCGGCGCGCTGGTCGTCGAGCGCAACGAGTTGGAGTGGCGGCTCGATCCGCTCTGCGATCACCGGTCGCCGGAGGTCACCGACCATTACCGAACCGTCGTGGTGGTGTGCAACGAGGGGTACGCGTCCAGCCTCGCAGCGGTGTCGCTGCGGCAGCTGGGGCTGCACCGGGCAACGGACCTGGACGGCGGGTTCCAGGCGTGGCGGCGGGCCGGCCTGCCCGTGGAACTGCCCAGAGCTCGCTGACCCAGACGCCGTCGGCGAGGCGGCCGAACGCGGTGAGCTCGACCTCGCCGTCTACGTCACCGAGGCGGCCGCCGCAGAGGGCACTCCCGTGGGCGATCTCCCGCTGCGCTGGTACGCCGCCCCCGGCTGGAAGCCGCCCGCCACCGACCCGCTGCCGTTGGTCGCCGTCAACGCACCGTGCGTCATTCGCCGTCGCGCCCTCACCGAACTGGCCGCCCGTCGTACTCCGGCCACCGTGGTCGCCGAGGCCGGATTCCTCGCGGGCGTCCTGGACGCGGCCCGTGCCGGGCTCGGCGCCGCGCTGCTCGCCGTCCCCGGCGGGCAGAACCCCGACGGGCTCACCCTGCGCCGGGACTTCCCCGCGGTTGCGCCGGTCCGGCTCGGCGCCCTCGCGCGACAGGGCTCCGACCCCTCCCTGACCGGTGCAGCCGTCGAGGCTGTGCGCGCCCTGCTCGTCTCCTGCGAGGCGGACCTGGCGGCGTAGCTCCCGTGCTCATCATGTGAGACGGCGGGCGAGACGGGGGAGGACCCTCTTGACGTGGCATCAGGGCTGCCCGACACTCCAGAGCAGAGATCCCTAGTGAACTGGTAGGAAACGATGGAGCGTCTGGAGCCGCCCGCCGACCGCGCCGTGCGCGCGGGCCGGCCGTCGCTCCTCCTGACCTCCCGCCGCCACATCGATCTCCTGCGTGTCTGCAGCGCGGCGAGCCCTCTGCGCTGAACCGGCGGTACCCCGCCGACACCGCATCCCCGCCGCGCAACGGGTACGCGCCGACGCCGCCGCGCGCCCATCACCCCATGTGCGCCGCCCGCCGCACCTCTGAGAACCAGAAGCCGGACCCGGACTCAGGGAGAAACATGCCCGCCGCACCCCTGACCACCGTGCCGTCCTTCCCCTCCCCGCCGTCGTTCCGAAGCAGGATCGGCCGTGACGCGAGCAGCGGCTACTACGCCGCCTCGCGCCGCTACCGCCTCCACCTCTCGCTGTCCTGCCCTCACTGTCTGCGGATCGCCATCACCCACAGCCTGCTCGGTCTGGAAGAGACCCTCCCGGTCGTGCTGCTGCCGACAGTCCCCGACAGGCCCGACGGTGAACACTCCGCTCTGCGCCCGATGTACGAGGCCAGTTCACACCGGCATCCCGGACCCGCCGTCGCACCGGTGTTGAGCGACACCTGGACCGGACGGATCGTCAGCACGCACACCCCGGACATCCTCCGGGACCTGGACCGGCGCTTCGGCGGTGACGGGCCCGCCCGGCCCGCCCTCTACCCGCACGGCGAGGAGGAGGAGATCGAGGCCGTCGGACGCCTCTGCGAGGACCGCATCAACCAAGCCGCACAGCAGGCCGGGCAGGCCGACGCCGACGCCACGGCACGCCACACCGCCCTCACTTCCCTGCTCCGCGTCCTGGGCTCACTGGAGTGGCGGCTCGCCCACCAGGACTTCATCCTGGGCGACGAAATGACCGCCGCCGACGTGCAGTTGTGGGTGACCCTGATCCAGCTCGACACAGTGCACCGCTTGCACTTGGACGCCGCCGCGGTGCACCGCATCGCCGGCCATCCGCACCTGTGGGCCTACGCACGGCGACTGGCCGCCCACCCCGCCTTCGGCCGACACCTCGACCTGGACGGCATCGCCCGCAGGCACCATGCCCACTGCCGAGGACTGGAGGCCGCAGGGGCGGCCGTGCAGATCCTGGACTGGGCGGTTCACATCGCGGACGGCGCCGCCGCGCAGCCCTGCCAGGAGCCTCCGGACGGTTTCATGGAACCGCAACACGCTCTCCACCTTCGTCCGTCCAACTCCGCTTAGCCTGCGACGACATGGGGTCTGCCATGCCGGAGCACGGCAGACCCCATTCCGAGCAGGACAAACAGCCGGAAGAGCGGAGGTGACGGTGTTGTCCCCCGTTTCCCGCGTGCTCGTCCCGGCTGCCGAGGCTCTCGTCCCGCGCGGCTGCGTCCGCCTGTACTCCCGGCCCCACATCGATCTGCAACGGGTGGCCGGCGCCCTCTGTCGTTCCTGACCTGTTCCCCGCCATCGAGCCCTCTGTACGAGGGCTGGTGATCACATACGGTCCACCAGGAAGGCACCCTTTCGTGTCCGCACATCCCCCTCTTCATCTTGCCGTGGCGCTGGACGGCACCGGTTGGCACCCGGCTGCATGGCGCGAGCCGGGCGCCCGGCCTCGCGACCTGTTCACCGCCGGTTACTGGGCCGACCTCGTGACCGAGGCCGAACGCGGCCTGCTCGACTTCGTGACGTTCGAGGACTCGCTCGGGCTGCAGTCCTCGCACCTGACGGAGCCGGACGGGCGCACCGACCAGGTCCGGGGCCGACTGGACGCGGTGCTGGTCGCCTCCCGGGTCGCACCGCTGACCCGGCACATCGGGCTGGTGCCCACCGTGGTCGCCACCCACACCGAGCCGTTCCACATCTCCAAGGCGATCGCCACCCTGGACTACGTCAGCACCGGCCGCGCGGGCCTGCGCGTCCAGGTGACGGCACGGCAGAACGAGGCCGCGCACTTCGGCCGCCGAACCTTCCCGCCTCTCCGCGTCGAGGACTGGGACACCCCGGCCGGCCGGGACCTCATCGCCGACCTCTTCGAGGAGGCCGCCGACTACATCGAGGTGGTGCGCCGCCTGTGGGACAGCTGGGAGGACGACGCGGAGATCCGCGACGTCGCCACCGGGCGCTTCATCGACCGCGACAAGCTGCACTACATCGACTTCGAGGGCAGGCACTTCAGCGTCAAGGGACCCTCGATCACCCCTCGGCCGCCGCAAGGACAGCCCGTCGTCAGCGCGCTCGCGCACCACAGCGTGCCGTACCAACTGGTGGGCCGTTCGGCCGACATCGGTTACGTCACCCCGCACGACACCGACCAGGCCCGCGCCGTCGTCGCCGAGATCCGTGCCGCCCGGACCGCGGCGGGGCGGGCGGAGGAGCCGCTGCTCGTCTTCGGTGATCTGGTCGTGTTCCTGGACGACGATCCCGCAGCGGCGGAGGACCGCAAGGCCCGCCTGGACGGCCTCGCGGGCTACGCCTTCACCAGCGACGCCGAGGTGTTTGCGGGTAGCCCCCTGCAGTTGGCGGACCTGCTGCTGGAGTGGCGCCGGGCCGGCCTGAGCGGTTTCCGGCTGCGCCCCGGAGTCATCGGTCATGACCTGGAGCAGGTCACACGGGCCCTGGTGCCCGAACTCCAACGCCGAGGCGCCTTCCGGCATGCCTACGAGGCGGACACCCTGCGCGGGCTGCTCGGGCTCGGCCGCCCCGCCAACCGCTACGCCGCCGCCACCGCCTGAGCCGGAGGAGTCGTACGACCATGAGCAAACCGATCACGGGCACACCGGCCACGAGCGAGCCGACCACGGGCAGGCCCCTGAAGCAGATCCATCTCGCGGCCCACTTCCCCGGCGTCAACAACACCACCGTGTGGAGCGACCCACGGGCGGGCAGCCACATCGAGTTCAGTTCGTTCGCGCACTTCGCGCGGACCGCCGAACGAGCCAAGTTCGACTTCCTGTTCCTCGCCGAGGGACTGCGACTGCGCGAACAGGGCGGCCAGATCTACGACTTGGACGTGGTGGGACGTCCCGACACCTTCACGGTCCTGTCCGCTCTCGCCGCCGTCACCGAACATCTCGGCCTGACCGGCACCATCAACTCCACCTTCAACGAGCCCTACGAGGTGGCCCGCCAGTTCGCCGGCCTGGACCACCTCTCCGGCGGACGCGCCGCCTGGAACGTCGTCACCTCCTGGGACGCCTTCACCGGCGAGAACTTCCGCCGCGGAGGCTTCCTCCCGCAGGACCAGCGCTACTCCAGGGCCAAGGAGTTCCTCGCCACCGCCACCGAGCTGTTCGACTCCTGGCACGGCGACGAAATCGTCGCCGATCAAGAGTCCGGCATCTTCCTGAAGGACGCGCAGGCCGGAGCCTTCGTCCACCGAGGACAGCACTTCGACATCGCCGGCCAGTTCAACGTCCCGCGCAGCCCGCAGGGCCGCCCGGTGATCTTCCAGGCCGGCGACTCCGACGAGGGCCGCGAGTTCGCCGCCTCCAGCGCCGACGCCATCTTCAGCCGGCACAGCACCCTGGGGGCCGGCCGGGCCTTCTACACCGACGTCAAGGGACGGCTCGCCCGCCACGGCCGAACCCACGACCAACTGCTCATCCTGCCCGCAGCGACCTTCGTACTCGGCGACACCGACGCCGAGGCACAAGAGCTGGCACACGAGGTACGACGCCAACAGGTCAGCGGCCAGACCGCGATCAAATACCTCGAACACGTCTGGAACCGGGACCTCTCCGCCTACGACCCGGACGGCCCGCTCCCCGACATCGACCCGGACCCCGGCGAGAACACCATCGCCCGCGGCCGGGCCAGCGTCCGGATGTTCCGCGACCCGCTCGCCGTCGCCAGGGAGTGGCGCGAGCGCGCCACGGCGGAGAACCTGTCGATCCGCGAGCTGGTCATCGAGACCACCGGCCGCCAGTCGTTCATCGGCTCCCCGGCCACCGTCGCCGAGACCATCAACCACTTCGTCCAGACGGACGCCGCCGACGGATTCATCCTGGTCCCGCACATCACCCCCGGCGGCCTCGACGAGTTCGCCGACACCGTCGTCCCGTTGCTCCAGGAACGCGGCGTGTTCCGCCACGACTACACCGGCACCACACTCCGCGACCACCTCGGCCTGCCACACCCCGACGCCCGCGCGGAGGCGGAGACCCGGCGGGTGGCGTCGTGAAGTTCCTGGCCATCACCCTCATCGTGCACGCCCCGGATCCGGTGACCGGCGTCCAGAAGTCCACCAACGAGCGCTTCCGCGAGGTGATCGACAACGCGCTGCTGGCCGAGGAACTCGGATTCGACGGCTTCGGCGTCGGCGAACGCCACGAGCAGCCGTTCATCTCCTCCTCACCACCCGTCGTGCTCAGCCATATCGCCGCGCTCACCTCCCGGATCCGCCTGTTCACCGCCGTCACCACCCTCAGCCTGCTCGACCCGGTACGCGCGTACGAGGACTACGCGACCCTGGACCACCTGTCCGCGGGCCGACTCGACCTGATCATCGGCAAGGGCAACGGCACCGCCCAGCGCGAGCTGTTCCACGTCACTCCCGAGGACCAGTGGGACCGCAACGCCGAGAGCTACGAGCTGTTCCGCCGGATCTGGCGGCAGGACAAGGTGAGCGCCTCCCCTCGCTTCCGCCCCGAGCTGACCGACGCCGAGGTGTGGCCCAGACCGCTCCAGCACCCCATCCGGGTCTGGCACGGCAGCGCGACCAGCCGGGAATCGGTCGACCTCGCCGCCCGCTACGGGGACCCGCTCTTCTCGGCCAACGTCACCCACCCGATCGAGCCGTACGCCGAACTCATCCGCTACTACCGGGAGCGCTGGGAGCACTACGGCCACGACCCCGCCCGGGCCGTCGTCGGCGCGGGAACGGCTGGCCACTACGCGGCCCGCACCTCACAGGAAGCGATCGCCGCGTACCGGCCGGTGTTCGAGGGCTATCTCGCGTTCCAGAAACGGCTGGGCGTAGAGCCGGTGTTCGCCACCCTGGAGGACTTCGTCGAACGCAGTTCGGCGCTGATCGGCAGCCCGCAACAGGTCATCGACAAGGTGCATCGTTACCACGAGCAGTTCGGACACAGCGTGCTCCACCTGCACGCCGACGCAGGCGGGCTCACCCACGCCCAGCACCGTGCCTCGCTCGAACTCTTCCAGTCCGACATCGCCCCGGTTCTGC
This sequence comes from Streptomyces chiangmaiensis, assembly GCF_036281785.1. Classification (NCBI taxonomy): domain Bacteria; kingdom Bacillati; phylum Actinomycetota; class Actinomycetes; order Kitasatosporales; family Streptomycetaceae; genus Streptomyces; species Streptomyces chiangmaiensis. The sequence continues at coordinate 132,696 of NZ_JAYWVC010000003.1, forward strand.
GACGCGGCATCCCCGACCCGCCGTTCCTCTGGGCTCCGGTCATAGCCGAACCCGAACCCGGGCCCCAACCTGAGCCCGAGCCCGTATCCGCGCCCGCATCGGCACCCGCACCCACCGACCGCTGAGGAGCAACACCCGACCATGTCCGGCATCCCTCTCGGAGTCCTCGACCTCGTCCCGATCTCGTCCGGCTCCACCGCCGCAGAGGCGCTGCGCAACACCATCGACCTCGCCCAGCAGACCGAGCGTTTCGGCTACACCCGCTATTGGTTCGCCGAGCACCACCTCAACCCCGGCGTGGCCGGGACCTCTCCCGCAGTCGTACTGGCCCTGACCGCCTCCGCGACCTCCACCATCAGGATCGGCTCCGGTGCCGTACAACTCGGTCACCGCACCGCCCTGTCCACCGTCGAGGAGTTCGGACTGATCGACGCCCTGCACCCCGGGCGACTCGACCTGGGCCTCGGCCGCTCGGGCGGACGTCCCCCTGGACAGACGGCAGGGCCCCGGCCGACCACGACCCCCGTCGTCGACGGCCACGCCCCCAACGGGCTGAAGATCCCACCACGGTTCTCTCCCGAGCACCTGATCGGCTCGCCCCGTTTCCTGCTCCAGCAGCAGCTCCTGCACCAGCCCGGCGCCGCCCCCCAGGACTACGGCGAACAGATCGACGACATACTCGCGCTCCTACGCGGCGACTACCGCTCCACGGACGGGACCGAAGCACACGCCATCCCCGGCGAGGGCGCCGAGGTGCAGGTATGGATCCTGGGCAGCAGCGGCGGACAGAGTGCCGACGTCGCGGGCCGCAACGGCCTGCGCTTCGCCGCCAATTACCACGTCAGCCCGGCCACCGTACTGGAGGCGGCCGAGGGCTACCGTGCCGCGTTCCAGCCGTCCGATCACCTCGACAAGCCCTACGTCAGCGTTTCCGCCGACGTCGTGGTCGCGGAGGACGACGAGACCGCCCGCGAACTGGCCACCGGCTACGGCCTGTGGGTCCGCAGCATCCGCACCGCCGAGGGCGCCATCCCCTTCCCGACCCCGGAGCAGGCCCGCGCCCACGCCTGGACCGAAGGGGACCGGACACTCGTCGCCGACCGCGTCGACACCCAGTTCGTCGGCTCTCCGGTGCGCGTCGCCGACCAGCTCGAACAACTGCAGGAGGCCACCGGCGCCGACGAGCTGATCATCACCACCATCACCCACGACCACGCCGACCGGGTGCGCTCCTATCGACTCCTCGCAGATGAGTGGCAACGCCGATGAGCCGGTCGCGGCCCGGCTCCTGATGCCGAGCGGCAGGCCCGCCGACTCTCGCCCGGCCGTTCAGTCCCGCCAGTCGAGTTGGTGAATCGGACGAGATACCGCTCTTGCCGCGGCGGTGGCCTCCGCGGTTCGTGTGATCCCCGCCCTTCGACCCTGGCCTCCTGTCTGAGGCCGAAGCAGGGAGTGAGGGGCGGGTGGTCGTCGTGCTGGGCGATACATAGCAGGTGATCCCCGGTTACCGAAACCGGGGATTGTGCAGACCCTTGAGGTGTTCGGTGCTGCTTTGCATCTGGCTATGCGTGGCGGTGGGAGCAGCCCTGATGGCCGTGGCGCCTTTTGCTGACACGCAGCGGCGCCTCAGGCTATGTGGAGTATGCGCACCATCAAGGAGAGTGAGTGGTTCTGTCCGTTCCGATCAAGAAGCTCCCGCCGAATGCGAAGGGGGAGGTCCGGTACCGGTTCGTGGTCGATGTGGGGGCCGACCCCGTCACGGGGAAGCGTAAGCAGGTGACTCGGACCTTCGGTACGCTGCGCGAGGCGAAGGCCGAGTACGCGCGTATCACGAATCGTCGCTATGACGCGGCGTTGGTGCCGGCCCACGAGATCACGGTGAACGAGTGGCTCGATCAGTGGCTCGCCAAGAAGTCGGAAGACCTGGAAGAGAGCACCGTATACAGCTACAGGATGACCCTGGACCGTGTTCGCGGGAAGCTCGGGCAGATCCGGCTTCAAGAACTCACCGAGGACCACGTCGAGGCGTGGATGCAGTGGGCGCTTCGGGAAGGGCGGACCCGGGATGGCAAGGCGGGCACGGGCCTGGGCGTGACTTCGGTTGAGATGTCCCTGACGCGGCTGAAGGAGGCACTCAACCGGGCGGTGAAGCGGCGGTTGGTCGAGGTGAACGTCGCCCAGGAGGTGACGATCCCTCGGAAGGTACGCAAGGCGGAGCGCAGGACCAGGACGTTGGTGCTGCCCTGGAATGTCGAGGAGGTCCATGCCTTCGTGCGCGCGGTCGAGGACGACCGCCTGTACGCCCCGTTCCTCTTCTCCCTGATGGGCCTGAGGCCGGCGGAGATCTGTGGCATGCGCTGGGCCGACGTCGACCTGGAAAGGGCCATGCTGACCATCGCCAACACCCGGACGCTGATGGGGAACAAGACCGTGGTGGAGAAGGACACGAAGTCACTTGCAGGGGAGCGGGAGCTTCCCCTGCCCGATCTGGTCAGAGTGGCGCTGACGCGTTTCCACGCCATGCAGATGGCTGAGAGGCGGGCGGCCGGGGAGCGGTACGAAGCCAGCGGGTACATCGTCGTGGACGAACTCGGCGGGGTGCTCAACGGACGGCAGCTGCGGGAACGGGCGTACAAGGTCATGACGGAGAACGCGCTGCGGCGAGTCCGCTTGTACGACGCTCGCGCGAGTTGTTTCACCTACCTCGCGAACAACGGGGTGCCGCCTCACCTCCTTGCCCGGTGGGCGGGGCACACCAAGGTAGAGACGACGCAGCGCTGGTACGTGAAGCCCGATGTGGAGGATTTGCGTCCGGCGGCGGATGCGTGGGGAGGTTTGGCCAGTGGTGCTGCCTCCGCTCACGAGGAGAATGTGAGATGTGGGAGCGTGGGCGGGTGAGCGAGAAGAACGTCGAAACTCTGCAATACCGCTTTGACGGGCCAGAAGACGCCCCGGTCCTGGTCATGGGGACCTCCCTCGGTGCTACATGGCACAGGTTGTAAAGACCGTCTTTGGGTGTCCACCTCAGTCCAGGGCGGGTGCGTAAGTGCAGGTCAGGGCCTCGCGGTCCGAGGGGGTCGGCGTAGTTGGTGACAGACGGGTGACAGCGCCCGTGACAGCCCAGTGATAGGGCAAGGCTCGCCGGGGAGCATGCTGGCGGGGCCTCTACCCGGAGCCACGAGACGAAGCTTCACCGGAGCACGCCGGTGAGGCTTCGTCTTGAGCTCGACTGTGCTTGCGCGCATGACGCGCTCGGCTCCTCATGCAGTTCGTGTTCCTCTGATGCGCTCGGGGACGCTCGATTTGCGATCGCAGCCATCAAGACGGGGATCCGTGAGACGGCGCTGCCCGGCCGGGAAACCGGTGTCATGTGACCTGAAGACCTGTCTCAGACAGATGGGGTCTCATGGATTCCGCGGATCAATGATGACGGATGCGAGCAGTGTGTGTGGCACGCGGGGCAGCCAGGCCCCGACAGCCGACTTGTGCGAGAAGCGCCATTTCTCAGTGCTGCCCTTGCAGCACTGAGGGGGTTCGCACTCGTATGGAAAGCCGGAGGTCCTGCTCCGGCACGGCGCCCGGGGCGGTTGTTCGCCGATGGGCCGCGTTGGTGCTCCGGCTCGGCTGGCCGTGATGGGCTGAGCCGGCTCATGTCAGCGGCGTCGCTGGTCGGCCTGCAGCTCGAAGTCGCCGTAGCTGTTGTCGACCGGGTTGACCGTGACGCCCGGGGCGACGATCTCGTCGATGGCGTCGAGGGTGTCGGAGGAGAGGGTGATGTCGGCTGCGGGCAGGAACGCCTCCAGCTGTTCCATGGTGCGCGGTCCGATGATCGCCGAGGTGACACCGGGGTGGTTGATGACGAAGGCGACGGCCAGCTCGATCAGGGTCAGGCCAGCCTTCTCCGCCAGGACGGCGAGTTGTTCGACGGCGTCGAGCTTGCGCTGGTTGGCGGGGGTGTTCATGTCGAAGCGGGCCTGTGGGCGGGCGGCCGAGGCGGGGCCTTCGGTGGCGTTTTTGCGGTAGCGGCCCGAGAGCCAGCCGCCGGAGAGCGGGCTGTAGGTGAGGGTGCCCATGCCGTGGCGGCGCACGGTCGGCAGCACGTCTTCCTCGATGCCGCGCACCAGGATCGAGTAGGGCGGCTGCTCGGTGACGAAGCGCTCCAGGTTTCGCTCGCGCGAGGTCCACTGGGCTTCGACGATCTGGGAGCCGGAGTAGGACGAGGAGCCGATGTAGCGGACCTTGCCCTGGCGGACGAGGTCGGTGAGGGCGCCGAGGGTTTCGGAGACGTCTGTGTCGGGGCTGGGGCGGTGGACCTGGTAGAGGTCGATGTGGTCGGTGCCGAGCCGTCGCAGGGAGTTCTCGACCGCGCGGATGATCCAGCGGCGCGAACCGCCACGCTGGTTGGGGTCGTCGGGGTCCATGGGCATGAAGAACTTGGTGGCCAGGAAGACGTCCTCGCGGCGGCCCTTCAGCGCCTTGCCGACGATCTCCTCCGAGACGCCGGCGGAGTACACGTCCGCGGTGTCGACGAAGTTGATGCCCGCGTCGAGGGCGCGGTGGATGATCCGGATGGAGTCGCTCTCGTCCTCGTTGCCCCAGGGGCCGAACATCATCGCGCCCAGGCACAGCGGGCTGACCTGGACGCCGGTACGGCCCAGCGGTCGGTACTGCATGGAGTGGTACTCCTCTTTCGTGTGGGGGTCAGTCGTTGCCGGAGGGCACGACCGTGCCGGTGGTCGTCCAGCTCGCGAGCAGGTTCAGGGCCTGCTGTTCGGGGGAGTCCGGCTCGGGTGTGTAGAAGTTGAGGCGCAGGCCGGGGTCGGAGGGCAGTTCCATCGCCTCGTAGGGCAGTGAGAGATCGCCGACGAGCGGGTGGTGGAGGTTCTTCACACCGGAGCGGTGGAACTTCACGTCGTGCCGTGCCCACCTGCGGGCGAAGTCGTCGCTGCGGGTGGTCAGTTCGCCGATCAGGTCGGTGAGGGCCTTGTCGTGCGGCGCGCGGCCCGTCTCGGTGCGCAGGAAGGCGACGGCATCGTCGGCGCCCTTGTCCCAGTCGACCCAGAAGTCCTGGCTGGCGGGGTCGAGGAACAGGAAGCGGGCGCTGTTGACCGGCCCGCGCTGCGCGAACAGCGGTGAGTCGAACAGCGGCGCGTACAGCGCCCGGCCCAGGGCGTTGGCGGCCATGATGTCGAAGCGGGCGTTGCGGACGAACGCCGGCACGCCGGTCATCGAGTCGAGCAGCCGCAGGATCGTCGGCCGGACGCGTGAGGAGGTCACCGCCGGCCGCCGGCCGGACGGGCTGGCGGCGCGGGCCAGATCGTAGAGGTGGGTGCGTTCGGCCTCGTTGAGCTGCAGGGCGTGCGCGAGGGCTTCGAGGACCGAGTCCGAGGCGCCAGCGAGGTTGCCGCGCTCTAGGCGGACGTAGTAGTCCACGCTCATGCCTGCCAGCAGGGCGACCTCTTCGCGCCGCAACCCCGCGACACGGCGGTTTCCGCCGTAGACCGGCAGCCCGGCCTGCTCAGGGGTGATCCTGGCCCGCCGGGTGCTGAGGAACTCCCGCACCTCGGCGGCCACGTCCTTCTTGGTGTGGTCGGTCATGCTCATTTCCTGGTGTCTTTGGCTGTCGCGCCCTTGGCGGACAGCTCCCGGCGCGAGCTGTCACGCAGGAAGCCCATCTCGGGCGTCGCCCGAACACCGGCTGGCACGGCGGCCCGGAAACGGGGGCCCGGCTCTGACCGGGCTGGTCGCGTCGGCCGCCGGGCCGGACCTGAACTCGAGTAGCGGGGCACGGCGGACTCCTCTCGATCGGCCTGCGCGGTGTGCCGCCTCATCCACGGTAGGTCGGCCTGGAGGGGCCTGCGAGGTACTGCCAGTACCTGGAAGAGCAGTGACTCCCACTGTCCCCTCGAGGCGCCGTTACCTGGGAGAAGCCAGCAACTGGCGGCCCGGGATCGGGCCGCAGTCCCGATCGACGCGAGGAAGACCGTGCGCACAGCAGCCACCCACGACACCGGCGCCGCCCCCGCCGGGCCAGTCGCCGACTCAAGCCGTCCGGGCGGGCCGAGCGGCGGCAGGACCATCGCCCCGCGACGCCAGGCGCAGCGTTCCTCCGAGGGCCCGGCCCGTTCGACGCTGATCCTGGCGATCATCTGCATCAGCTACTTCATGGTCATCCTGGACAACTCGATCGTGTTCACCGGGCTGCCGCAGATCCGCTCCGACATGGGCTTTTCCGAGACGGGCCTGTCGTGGATCACCAACGCCTACGTCCTGGTCTTCGGCGGGCTGCTGCTCCTGGGAGCGCGCGCCGGTGATCTCTTCGGCCACCGCAAGGTCTTCCTGTACTCGCTGGTGGTCTTCTCGCTGGCCTCGCTGCTGGTGGGCGCCGCCCAGAGCGCCTGGTGGCTGATCGCGGCCCGGGCGCTGCAGGGCGTAGGCGCCGCCGTTCTTGCCCCGTCCGCGCTCTCCCTGCTCACGCGCAGCTTCGCAGAGGGCAAGGCCCGCAACCGGGCCATGGGCGCCTACAGCGCAGTCGCCGGCCTCGGCGCGGCGTTCGGGCTGGTCGTCGGAGGTTTGGTCGCGGACCTGATCTCGTGGCGGGCCGGGTTCTTCCTGAATGTCCCCATCGGCATCGTGATGATGGTGCTGGCGGTGCGCTTCCTGCCCGAGACCGCACGTCGGCGGGGCCGTTTCGACATCGCAGGTGCGCTGCTGGCAACCGTGGGTTCGACCGCGCTGGTCTGGGGCATCGTGAACGCCGCAGACCACGGCTGGACGGCACCGGCCACTTGGCTCCCCCTCGCAGCGGGCGCGGTGATGCTGGCCTTGTTCGTCCGGGTGGAGCGGCGGGCCGCGCAGCCGATCGTGCCGCTGCGGCTGTTCGCGAGCCGCGAGCGGTCCGGCGCCTACGTCACCCGGATGCTCTACATGGGCGCGATGATGGGGTTCTTCTTCTTCACCGCGCAGTTCGTGCAGAGCGTCTACCACTGGACGCCGCTGCAGGCGGGCCTGGCCTTCCTGCCGATGACGCTGGTCAACTTCGTCTTCGCCATCCGCGTGCCCCGGCTGCTGGAGAGGTTCGGCAGGCCCCGGGTCCTGGCCGCGGGGGTCGTGCTGACGACCGTGGGCATGGCCTGGCTGAGCCGCCTGGACCTGCACACCCCCTACCTGACCGGAGTGGCCCTGCCCATGGTGATCATCGGCGCCGGCCAGGGCCTGGCACTGGCCCCGATGACCTCCAGCGGCGTCGACGGCGTCGCACCCGAGGACGCAGGCGCCGGCTCGGGCCTGGTCAACACCGTGCACCAGATCGGCAGCGCACTGGCCCTGAGCATCCTGACGGCCGTGGCCGCCACCGTCTCCACCCATCACGCGGCCGCCGACATCGCGGCCCGCTCCGGCACCGCGCTGACGGGCTCCGCCGTCCTGCTCGCCCTGGCCGTCGTCGCCGTCCTCACCCTGATCGTGCCCGCCCGGGCGTCCCGCAAGTAAAGGACTACGTGATGCAGACCCTCACCCTCAACAACGGCGTCGAGATGCCCGCCCTCGGCCTCGGTGTCTTCCAGACCCCACCCGACGAGACCATCGCCGCGGTCACGGCCGCGCTGGAGCTGGGCTACCGGCACATCGACACCGCCGCCGCCTACGGCGACGAACGCGAGGTCGGCCAGGCCATCCGCGACTCCGGGGTGCCCCGCGACGAGATCTTCGTCGAAACCAAGATCTGGATCAGCGACTACGGCTACGACGAGACCCTGCACGGCTTCGACAAGAGCGCCGCCAAGCTCGGCGTCGACCAGATCGACCTGCTGATCCTGCACCAGGCGCTGCCGTCCGAGTTCGACAAGACCCTCGACGCCTACCGCGCCCTGGAGAAGCTCCTGGCCGACGGCAAGGTCCGCGCGATCGGCGTCAGCAACTTCATGGTCGACCACCTGACCACGCTGCTCGATGCGACGTCCGTCGTGCCGGCGGTCAACCAGCTGGAGATCCACCCCTACTTCCAGCAGCGCGAGGTGCTCGACTTCGACGACCGGCACCACATCCTCAACCAGGCGTGGTCCCCCATCGGGGGCATCACCTTCTACCCCGGCTACGGCGAGGACCGCCGAAGCGTCCTCCAGGACCCGGCCGTCACTGCCATCGCCGAGACGCACGGCAAGAGCCCCGCGCAGGTGCTGCTGCGCTGGGGCCTGCAGCAGGGCCGCTCGGTCATCCCCAAGTCCACCCGGCGCGAGCGGATCGCCGAGAACATCGACGTCTTCGACTTCGACCTCACGGCAGACGAGCTCACCGCGCTGGACGCGCTGGAGACCGGCCGGCGCGGCGGTCCCGAGCCCGAGAACGTCACCCTCGCCGCCTACGGCCGCGCCATCCCCGAAGCCTGACCTTTCACCCCGTACGACCTGCAAGAAGGAACCACAGTGCCCACCACCGTCAGCGCGTTCGGCGCCCACGAGGCCGGCCGGCCGCTCGCCCCCGTCACCATCGAGCGCCGTGACGTCGGCCCCAACGACGTCAGGCTCGACATCCTGTACTGCGGGATCTGCCATTCCGACATGAACTTCGTCGACGGCTCCTTCGGTCCGCTCCCGGTCAGCCCGCTCGTGCCCGGGCACGAGATCGTCGGCCGGGTCACCGAAACCGGCTCTGCCGTCACCCGTCACCAGGTCGGCGACCTGGTCGGCATCGGCTGCATGGCCAACTCCTGCCGCCAGTGCGAGAACTGCCGGGCCGGGCAGGAGCAGTACTGCCTGGGCGGGCACACCCTTGTCTTCGGCAGCCCCGACCCCGCCGAGCCCGGCGCCCACACCCAGGGCGGCTACTCCGAGGCGATCGTCGCCCCCGAGGACTTCGTCGTCCGCGTGCCCGAGACCCTCGACCCGGCCGCCGCCGCGCCGCTGCTGTGCGCGGGCATCACCGTCTACGCGCCGCTCAAGCGGTTCGCCGCGGGTCCCGGTACCAAGGTTGCGGTCGTCGGCCTCGGCGGACTGGGCCACCTCGGCGTGAAGATGGCCAAGGCCATGGGTGCCGAGGTCACCGTGCTGTCCCGATCGGACAGCAAGCGCGAAGCCGCCGCGGCCCTCGGCGCCGACCACTACGCCGCGACCGGTGACCGGACCGCCTTCACCGAGCTGGTCAACACCTTCGACCTCATCCTCAACACCGTCAGCGCGCCCATCAATCTGGCGGACTACCTCGGCCTGCTGCGTCTGCACGGCACCATGATCAGCGTCGGCGTCACCACCCAGCCGATGCCACTGGACGTCTTCCCCCTGCTGCAGAACGGGCGCTCCTACGCCGGTTCCCTGTTCGGCGGTATCGCCGAGACGCAGGAGATGCTCGACTTCGCCGCCGAGCACCAGGTCACCGCCGACATCGAGCTGATCGGCGCGCAGGACATCAACACGGCCTACGAGCGGATCAATGCCTCCGACGTCCGCTACCGGTTCGTGATCGACGGCTCGACCTTCAAGGGGCTGACGGCATGACACAGCCACCCCCTGCGGACACGAAGCGCGTCCTGATCATCGGCGGGACGGGCAGTATCGGACGCCTCGTCGCCGCCCGCCTGCTCGAGCTGGGTCGGCTGCCGCGCGTGCTGACCCGCGACCCCGACCGCGCCCGGCGGTCGCTGCCCGATGGTGTCGAGGCGGTGGCAGGCGAGCTGGCCGACCCGACGGCCGTGCGCGCCGCCGTCGCCGGCGTCGACGCCGTCGTGATGACCCACGGTGCGCCGTACCGGTCCGGCGACTACGCCGCGGTCGACTACGGCGCCGTGCCCGCGGTGCTCGACGCGCTGGACGGACATCGGCTGCCCGTGGTGCTGATGAGTTCGATCGGGGTCACGGCCAGCGGCGGGCAGTCGCGGGAGCTGCTGGAGTGGAAGCGACGCGGTGAGCGCCTCCTGCGGGTCAGCGGCCTGCCGTACACGATCGTCCGGCCCGGCTGGTTCGACGCCGGAAGCAGCTCCCACCAGCAGGTGGACCTGCGCCAGGGCGACCTGACCGAGTACGGGCCCGTCCGCCGCGACCACGTCGCCGAGACGATCGTCCAAGCCCTGCTGACCCCGTCCGCCAGGGGCAGGACCGTGGAGGTCTTCTCGGCCGACGGCCCGGCTATCACCGACTGGCCGGGCGCGTTCCTCGCAGCCGAACCCGACCGTCCGGGCGACCTCGACGGAGCCCGCGACCGGCCCGGACCACGACCGCAGGCAGAACCCGAGCGTGTCCGCGCCGACCTGCGACGTCACGCCCACACCCCCTGACACCCCACATCTGAGGAGACCGTCATGAAGGCAGCCATCTTCCGAGGCGAGAAGCACATCGAGCTCGGCCAGCGCCCTGACCCCACCATCCAGGAGGCGACCGACGCCGTCGTCCGCGTCGTGCGCGGCTGCGTCTGCGGCTCCGACCTCTGGTACTACCGCGGCATCAACCCCCACAAGGTGGGCAGCATCGGCCACGAGTACATCGGCGTCGTCGAAGCGGTCGGCGAGAACGTGAAGAACCTTGCGGTCGGCGACTTCGTCATCGCCCCCTTCACCTACAACGACGGCACCTGCCCCGCCTGCCGGGCCGGGTTCGAATCCAACTGCGAGCACGGAGGGGCCTTCGGCGACGGCGACAGCGACGGCGGACAGGGCGAGAAGGTCCGCGCACCCTACGCCGACGCGACCCTTGTGAAGGTCCCCGCGCCGGCCGACGGGTTCACCGACGCCCAGCTCGCCTCCTTCACCGCACTCTCCGACGTCATGTGCACCGGCTACCACGCCGCCATGAGCGCGGGCGTGAAGCAGGGCGACACCGTCGCCGTCGTCGGTGACGGCGCAGTCGGCCTCTCAGCCGTGCTGGCCGCCAAGCTCCTCGGCGCCGGCCGGATCATCGCGCTCAGCCGTCACGCCGACCGGCAGGCTCTCGCAAAGGAGTTCGGCGCCAGCGACATCGTCGCCGAACGCGGGGACGACGCCGTCACGACCGTCCTCGGCCTCACCGACGGCGCCGGCGTCGACGCCGCACTCGAATGCGTCGGCACCGACCAGTCCATCGAGACGGCCGCCGGCATCGTCTGCGCCGGAGGCATGATCGGCGCCGTCGGCGTCCCCCTCTACGAGAAGTTCGAGTACAAGACCCTCTTCTGGAAGAACATCGGCATCAAGGGCGGCGTCGCCCCCGCCCACCACTACATCCCCGAGCTGCTGCAGCACGTCCTGGACGGAACGATCAACCCCGGACTCGTCTTCGACTACTCCACCGACCTCGACCACATCGCCGACGCCTACGCCGCCATGGACGAGCGCCGCGCGATCAAGTCACTCCTCACGATCAGCCAACCGTAAGCCCGGATTCCTACACCGGTCCGATGGGGCGACGAGCCCAGCCGGTTCCCCCAGTCGCCGGGACAGGTCCCTGCCGTGCGCCGCAGCGACGGTACGTGGGCTCTCACGCCCAAGGCTGAAGCCGCCCGGATGGTCGACTGGTGCAGCAAGGCGGCAGAGACAGCCACTTCGACCAGGACCGGGCGGCTTGCCTGCCTGAGGTTCAGTGATGACGCAGCGACGCGATGCGGAGAAGGCGTGGCCCAGTCGCGTCCGAGGCCGTTCGTGCCGTGGTCGATGAAGGACAGCCGTGTAGGCGGACCACACGGCTGGCCGTCAATGCCGGTCGCGAGTGGACGAAAAGTCCACGAAGTGTCAGCCCGTCCCGACCAAATTGAGCACCGGTTCGAGCGGAGCCATCCGGCAGTGATCGAGTCATGCGGTTGTGTCCGGACAATGGGACGGTTGCCTAGT
>NZ_JAYWVC010000030.1:0-60016 GCF_036281785.1 Streptomyces chiangmaiensis
CTCCAGATGCAGCGGGCCCTCGGAAGAGGCCGTGATGTAGGGCAGGTTGATCGAGGTCTCGGTGGACGAGGACAGCTCGATCTTCGCCTTCTCGGCGGCCTCCCGCAGACGCTGTACGGCCATCTTGTCCGTCGACAGGTCCACTCCGTACGCGTTCTTGAACTGCTTGACCAGGTGGTCGACGATGCGCTGGTCCCAGTCGTCACCGCCGAGACGGGTGTCTCCGTTGGTGGCCTTCACCTCGATGACGCCCTCACCCATCTCCAGCAGCGACACGTCGAACGTGCCACCGCCGAGGTCGAAGACGAGGACCGTCTGGTCGTTCTCCTTGTCGAGTCCGTACGCCAGGGCCGCCGCGGTCGGCTCGTTGATGATCCGCAGGACGTTCAGTCCGGCGATCTCCCCGGCCTCCTTGGTGGCCTGCCGTTGGGCGTCGTCGAAATACGCCGGCACGGTGATCACGGCGTCGGTGACGTCCTCGCCGAGATAGGCCTCCGCGTCCCGCTTCAGCTTCTGCAGCACACGCGCGGAGATCTCCTGGGCGGTGTACTTCTTGCCGTCGACGGTGCCGCTCTCGGGGAAGCGCCACGCCGAGTCGCCCACGTGGCGCTTGACGGAGCGCGCGGTGCGCTCGACGTTGGTCACCGCCTGCCGCTTGGCCACCTCACCGACCAGCACCTCGCCGCTCTTGGCGAAGGCCACGACCGACGGTGTGGTCCGGGCTCCTTCGGTGTTGGTGATGACGGTGGGCTCGCCGCCCTCGAGGACCGAGACCACCGAGTTCGTGGTGCCGAGGTCGATACCGACCGGACGTGCCATGGGGCTCTGCCTCCTCGCGTCGTTCCTGTCTGAGGTCCGCCCGGCGAGTACCCGCGCGGGTGCGTTCCCTGCAAGGGCCGTGAAGCCGCTTCCGCTCGCCGCGAGCTGCCTCTACAGCCTGAATAAAACTTGAGCGCCCCATTGTCAAGGTTGACCATGGCTTCACGCGCAACCAGGTGAAACCACCCCGCTCGGGCCGGGTGCCGAAGGGTGTCCGGCCCGCCGGGCCCTGTGTGCCGGAGAGGCTGAACGCGACCGGGCTGAACCTCTCGTCGGTGTCCCCTGCGGCTGCCGAGGGTGCAGACGACGCGGGGGTCGGCGCGCTGTCGATCGCGTTCATCTTCATCGGCCGATTCGGGCTGAACCTGATGCAGTCGATCTCCACTTTTGCAACGATGATCACCACCTGTACCACTCCGTGAATGGTCGTGATGATGCTCGGCTTCTGCACTCGGCACGGCTGGTACGACCCGGACGCGCTTCAGGTCGTCAACCGCCGTCAGCACGGCGGCCGTTACCGGCTCGCGCACGGCTGGAACCGGCGAGGCATGACCGCCTGGTGGGTCTCCGCCGTGGTCGGCGTGGCGTTCACCGGCATCCCGGGCCAGTTCGTCGGCCCGCTGGGCAATCTGGCGAACGGCGTCGGCATCAGCCCGACGTCGTCCCCGGCTGTCGCCGCGATCCTCGTCCTGGCACTCCTCCGGCTCTTCCCCGAGCCGCCGGCGGCGTACGGGCCACAGGGCGCGCGGCCGGCCCGTACGGTCGAGGCGCCGGTGCCGCCGATCACCGGGCCCGGCGCTCCCGAGCAGAGCGCTCCGGTGCTCGCGGTCGAGGGCGGCTGATGGACGTCTGGCTCGACCTGTCGGTGCCCGTGGTCACCGGGATGCCCGTGTATCCCGGTGACCCGCAGGTCGAGGTGGAACGGGCGCTGCGTGTGGCCACGGACGGCGTGAACGTCCTCGGCCTGCACATGGGATCACAGTCGGGGACCCATGTGGACGCGCCATATCACGTCAACTCCGCCTGGCCCACGCTGGACGCGCTGCCGCTGGAGCGGTTCGCGGGTCCGGCGGTGGTGGCGGATGTGCGGGGCCTGCGGGCCCGGGCACCCATCACCCCGGAACTGCTCGCGCCCGCACTGAGCCTGTTGCGGCTCCAGCCGGGCGCCATCCTGCTGCTGGCGACCGGCTGGTCGGCGTACTGGGGCAGCGACGCTTACCTGGAACACCCGTGGCTGGCCCCAGAGGCGGCGCAGGCGATCGTCAATGCGAGCGTCCGCACGGTCGGGGTGGACGCGCTGAGCGTGGATCCGGCGGGCAACCCTGACCTGCCCGCTCACCGCGTGCTGTGCGGCGCGGCCGGCGTGATCGCCGAGAACCTCACCGGCCTCGACCGCGTCCTCGCCGCGCAGGAGGTCGGCCGTCCTGTGGAGGTGTTCCTGTTCCCGCTGCACCTGCCCGGCTCGGACGGCGCCCCGGTCCGGGCGGTGGCCCGCGTCGGCGGGTCGACGGGGTACACGTAGGACCGCGGGGTACGCGCAAGCACCGGTCACGCGGTCCGTAGACTCCCCGGCCATGGGAGGGATCTTCGAGCTGGGCGACATCACCTGCCCCTCCGGGGAGCTGGTGATCGTCGACGCTGGTCATCTCGGCCTGTGGAGTGGGGTCCGGTCGCCCGCGGATATCGATCCCGGGTCCTTCGGGATCGATGATCCATCGGTCGCGGCCGATGTGCTGCACGCGGTGGACCTCGAGATCACCGGCCCCGACGCCGAGGCCGCCGCCCGCTCGTTCGACCGTCAGCCCGGCCGCGCACTGTACGACATCCCCGTCTCCCGTGTCGCCGACATGCGCGCCCTGTTCGGGGAACACTGCCGGAGCCTCGGGCTGCGGGCCGGTCTGGAGGCCTGCGCCGAGCGGGTGTCGCACCGCGAGCGCGTACGCCGTGTCGTAGGCGAGGGCGGTGGTGCCTTTCTGATGCACGGACTTCCCGTGGTGGCGGTCGGCGGACTGCCCCGCGATCGTGAGCTGCCGGTGCTGCGGTCCGGCGAGGGCACGGTGATCCCGGTCAGCGGCACGCCCGCCGCGAAGTCCATGCACCTCGGGGAGATCCGGGTGGACTGGGCGCGTGTCCTTTTCGGCGACGCCGAGGCGCTCGGATCGTGGCAGCACGACGAGCCCGTCGACGGCCTCACCGACGTCGCCTTCTGGGGCGCGGCACAGAAGGAGGCCGCGACCGCGTTCGGGGCCCCTGCGCTCGGCGAGCCGGGGGAGGACGGGATCATGGGCTGGACGGGCCTGGCCGTGGGCGATGCCGTGCGCAAGGCCCGCGCGCTCATGGCGTGGCAGGACGCCGATCCGCGGCGCCGCATGAGGGTGGATCTCCGGCCGCACTCCCATCACTGGCAGGTCATGCGCGAGGTCCGCGCCTCGGCTGTGGAGGCCGGATGTGTGGAGGTCGGAGGTGCACGGATGCTCTGCGCGATGACCGGCCGGGGCGACGGCTGGTTTCCGGTATCGGTCGACCTCGACCGGGACGGCGGTCCGGTGGCGGTGCGGCTCGGCCCGTGACACGGGTCAGGTCCTGATGGTGCGGCCGATGTCCAGGGTCAGGCGCTGCCAGGGATCGCGGGGGTCGCGGGACGTCAGCACGTGCACGCGCCGCAGGCGGTAGCGCAACGACTGCGGATGCAGATGCAGTGCTCGGGCGGCGGCCGTCGCCGAGCCCGCGTCGATGTACGCGCTCAGGGCCTCCAACAGGTGGCTCTGGTCGGGGTCGGTCAGTGGTCCGAGGACGAGGCGGGCGATGTGATCCGCGGTGGCGGCCGGGTGTCCGGCAAGCAGTGCGAGGACGTGAGCGTCGGCGTCCGTGAGGAGGCGGCCTGGCCGGTGGGCGTGGTCGGGTGCCGTGTCGAGGGCGTCGGCGGCGAGCCGGTGGGCGACGGCCACCCGGTCCAGGCCCTCGCCCGTGATCGCGCAGCCCCGCCAGCGCCGCTCGTCGAGC
Source organism: Streptomyces chiangmaiensis (assembly GCF_036281785.1). Lineage (NCBI taxonomy): Bacteria > Bacillati > Actinomycetota > Actinomycetes > Kitasatosporales > Streptomycetaceae > Streptomyces > Streptomyces chiangmaiensis. The sequence continues at coordinate 3,823 of NZ_JAYWVC010000030.1, forward strand.
AGGGCCGGCGCCCGGTCCAGGGCCACTGCGGGAAACAGCAGGACGGCGCGCGAACCCCGGACCGTCGACAGTGCCGTACCGCCGTCGCCGAGCGCGCCGAGCAGTCCGGCGGCGGCCTCGTAGGACATGTCCGGGCCGCCGCCCGTCGCCGGTTCGGCCAGCAGGAGGCAGTAGGGATCGGGGAGATGGACACCCAGCCGGGCCGACCGGTCGGTGAGCGCGCCCACCGAGGCGTGTCTGCCCGCGATGAGGTCGTCGAGCAGCAGCCGCAGCGCGCGGTCCCGGTCCCCGGCGAGGTCCTCGGTGGTCGCCGCGTAAGCCGTCGCCATCTCCTCCGACAGCGTGTCCAGCGCCGTCAGCAGCACCCGGGCGAGCGACAAGCCGTCCGCCGCCGTGAGGCCGTGCGCGCGGGCGGCGACCTCGTCGGTGACGACGGCCGCCGCCACCCGGTAGGCGCGCAGCACGGCCTGCACCGGCCGGCCGTCGGCCGCGCGCGCCGCCGCGATGCCGCGGAATCTGCGCAGATCGGCCGGTCCCAGCGTGCCGTCGGTGGCCCAGAGGTGAAGCAGACGGTGCAGGCCCCAGGCGGCGATGGCCCGCACCTCCGGCAGCCGGCTGTCGTCGAGCGCGGCGTACACCGGCACCTGGGCGTTGACCGCAGCGACGACCGCCTCCACGACCCGGGGGTCGGCGACGATCTCGTCCCGGACGCGGATCCGGGCATCAAGGGGCTGGTTTGTCACAGGATGATGATTCCAGCCGAGTGTTGTGCGCACCAGGCTGGACGGGCCTTGTCACAGTCGTAAGGATCGTCGGCGTACAGCGCGGTCTCAGGGACGAGAGGCGGGACGTGCGGATGACGAGGCACTGGGCGGACTTCCAGTACGAGATATATCTGAACGGCATGACGGGCGCCGTACCACGACTGCCCACCGATCTGACCAGGTTGGAGCAGGTCACCGAGCAGCGGCTCGGACCCGGCCCGGTCGGGTACGTGGCGGGCAGCGCGGGCACCGGCAGCACCGCTCGGGCCAACCGGACCGCGCTGGAGCGGCGCCGGATCGTGCCGCGGATGCTGCGGGACGTGCACGAGCGCGATCTGTCGGTCGAGGTGCTGGGGCGTTCGCTGCCCGCACCGCTCGCCCTGGCGCCGATCGGTGTCCTGTCGATCATGCATCCGGACGCCGAGCCCGCAGCGGCGCGGGCGGCCGCCGCGCAGGGCGTGCCGTTCATCCTGTCCTCGGCCTCCAGCACTCCGATGGAACAGGTGGCGGAGGCCTCGGGCGACGGGGAACGCTGGTTCCAGCTGTACTGGGCCAAGGACCGCGAGGTCACGCGCAGCTTCCTGACCCGGGCGAAGGCGGCCGGCTTCACCGCGCTGCTCGTCACGCTCGACACGCCGCTGCTGGCCTGGCGTCCCCGCGACCTCGACCAGGCGTATCTGCCCTTCCTCCACGGCGTGGGCACCGCCAACTACTTCTCCGACCCGGCCTTCCAGGCGGGTCTGGCCAAGCCGGTGCACGAGGACCCCAACGCGGCCGTGATGCACTTCGTCGGAATGTTCGCGGACCCCGGGAAGACCTGGCCGGACCTGGCGTTCCTGCGGGAGAACTGGGACGGGCCGATCGTGCTGAAGGGCATCCTGCACCCGGACGACGCCCGCCGGGCTGTCGACGCGGGGATGGACGGCGTGGTGGTCTCCAACCACGGTGGCCGGCAGGTGGCCGGTTCGGTGGCGGCAGCGGACGCCCTGCCGCGGGTGGTGGAGGCCGTCGGGGACCGGCTCACCGTGCTGTTCGACAGCGGGATCCGCACCGGCGACGACATGTTCAAGGCGCTTGCGATGGGCGCGCGGGCGGTGCTCCTGGGGCGGCCGTACGCGTACGGGCTCGGGCTCGACGGGCAGGCGGGCGTCGAGCATGTCGTCCGCTGTCTGCTCGCCGAGTTCGACCTCACCCTCGCCCTGTCCGGGCACGCCGGTCCCGGCACGCTCGGCGCCGACGACCTGATCGAGGAATCCGCATGACCGACGTCAAGAATGTCCTGGCCGTCGTCTCGCCGCACGTCGGCGGGCGCTCGACCGGGGCCGGGCTCGCTTCCGTCTTCCCCGGCGAGGCCCATGTCACCGTGGTGGAGCGGACGGACGAGGATCCGGCGGCACTGCGCGCGGCGCACGTCATCGTCACGGGCCTGGCCCCCGTCACCGCCGAACACATCGCCGCCGCACCGGAGCTGGAACTCGTGCAGTGCGCGAGCCACGGCTTCGACTACGTCGACCTGGACGCGGCCCGCGCCCGGAACGTGCCCGTGTGCAACATCGGCTCCAGCGGCGCGGAGAAGCAGAACGTCGCAGAGCAGACCTTCGCGCTCATGCTCGCCCTCGCCAAGCAGCTGGTGCCGGCGCACACCGCGCTCGTCGAAGCCGACTGGGCGCTGCCGCGGCTGCAGCGGTCGATCACCGAGCTGTCCGGCAAGACCCTCGGCGTCATCGGGCTCGGCCATATCGGGGAGGAGGTCGCACGCCGTGCGGTCGCCTTCGACATGGCGGTCCTGTACGCGGGCCCCCAGCGCGTGGCGGCGGACACCGAGGGCCGACTCGGCGCCCGCCACGTCGAGCTCGAGGAACTGCTGCGCACCTCCGACTATGTGACCCTGCACGCGCCGCTCACCGACGCGACCCGGCATCTGCTCGACGCCGAGCGCCTCGCGCTGATGAAGCCCACCGCGTTCGTGATCAACACGGCGCGGGGCGCGCTGATCGACCAGGACGCCCTCGCGGACGCGCTCGAGAGGGGCACGCTGGCCGGCGCGGGAATCGACGTCTTCGACCCCGAACCGCCCACGCCGGCCCTGAGGTTGCTCAAGGCGCCGAACGTGGTGCTCTCCCCGCACGTCGCCGGCGTCACCCGGGAGACCCTCGTGCGCATCGCCCTGGCGGCGGTGCAGAACGCGGCCGACTTCCTGGCCGGCAAGGAGCCGCGGGACATCGTCACCTGAGACCGGTGCCGCGCTCGGGCGGTGCTGCGGTCCGGACCGCCCCGTGGCCGGTCCGGACCGCCGCCGTCTCACCCGGCCGGCTCGGCCTCCTGGCCGAAGACGGCCTGCAGCCGCCTGGTGTGGTCCACACACCGCTCGGGGCCGGTGAGGGTGACCGTCGCCGTCAGACGCGGGTCGGCACTGGACGCGGCCAGACGCAATTCCAGATCACCCGGCTCGACGACGCGGCGTCCGCCCCGGCCGGTGAAGGAGGCGAGATCGGCCGGAACCGTCACTCGCACTCGCCGCGCCTGACCGGGAGCCAGCGGTACCCGGGTGTATCCGATGAGGCGCTGAACCGGCTGGACGACCGAGGCGACCGGATCGTGCAGGTACAGCTGCACGACCTCGGTGCCCTCCCGCTCCCCCGTGTTGCGGACCGTGAAGGCCAGACGGAACGCGCCGTCCGTGCCGGTCTCCTTCTCCTCGACCGCGAGGTCGCTCCAGTCGAAGGCCGTGTACGACAGTCCGTGCCCGAAGGCGAAGGCCGGCGTCGGGTCGATGTTGGACACCTCGCTGGACTGGGCGAGCCGAGCGCCGAGATAGGTGGCGGGCTGGGCTCCCGGACCCCGCGGCACGCTGACAGGCAGCCTTCCGCAGGGGTTGGTCCGGCCGCTGAGCACACCGGCGAGGGCTGTGGTCCCCTCGACCCCGGGGAAGAAGGACTGCACGATCGCCGCGGCCTCGTCGACTGCACGGCCGAGCGCATACGGCCGGCCGGCGAGCAGCACAGTCACCACCGGGGTGCCCGAGTCCAGAAGCGCGTCGAGCAGTTGCTGCTGGGCTCCGGGCAGTGTCAGAGACTCGGCGTCGCAGCCCTCGCCGCTGGTACCGCGGCCGAAGAGCCCCGCGCGGTCGCCCAGCACCGCGACGACGAGGTCGGCCTCACGCGCCACATGTACGGCTTCCGCGATGCCGGCGGTGTCGCCGTCGTCGATTCCGGTCCCGCGGGCCGGCGTGACGTCCGCACCGGGGAACTCGCGTGCGACGGCCTCCCGCAGGGTGGGCAGGGCCATCCCGGCCTCGACCTCGGGATGGTGGACGCCGACATGGAGGGGAAAGGAGTAGCAGCCCAGTACGGCCGTCGGCTCCTCGGCGTTGGGGCCGACCAGCGCGATGCGGCGAGGCCGGTCCAACGGCAGCGTGCCGTCGTTGGCGAGCAGCACCACCGCCCGTTCGGCGACTTCCCGGGCCAGATCCCGGTTCTCGGGTGTGTCGAGGTCCACCGTGCCGCGCAGCGCGTCCGGGTCCTCGAGGTCGGCGCCGGCAAGGGCGGGCGGCACCGGGGTCCAGTCCGCGTCGAGCAGTCCGAGCCGGGTCTTCTCGGCCAGCACCCGGTACAGGGCACGGTCGATGAGACCTTCCGGCACCCGTCCGGCGGTCACGGCCTCGACGAGCGGTGCTCCGAAGGTCTTGACGGTGGGCAGTTCGACGTCGACACCGGCACGGAGTGCGGTGCCCGCGGCCTCGCTCCAGTCTCCGGCGATCCCGTGCAGGGTCCGCAGGAAGGCGATGCCGAAGTAGTCGGCCACGACCGTGCCGTCGAATCCCCAGTCGTCGCGCAGCAACCCGGTCAGCAGGTCCTCGTCGGCCGCCGCGGGCATTCCGTCGGTGTCGTTGTAGGCGCTCATGACGGACCGGGCTCCGCCCTCGCGCACCGCCATCTCGAAGGGCGGGAGCAGGATGTCGGCGCACTCGCGTGAACCCATGCCGACCGGGGCGAGGTTGCGCCCGGCCCGCGAGGCGGAGTACCCGACGAAGTGCTTGAGCGTGGCGGTGACGCCCGCGGACTGGAGTCCCTGGACATAGGCCGTGCCGACGGTGGCGACGAGGTAGGGGTCCTCGCCGATGGTCTCCTCGACGCGGCCCCAACGGGCGTCACGAACCACGTCGAGCACGGGGGCGAGTCCCTGGTGCACTCCGACGGACCGCATGTCACGGCCGATGGCGGCGGCCATGCGGCGGATCAGGTCCGGGTCGAAGGTGGCGCCCCAGGAGAGCGGGACGGGAAAGGCGGTGGCCTTCCAGGTCGCGAAGCCGGCCAGGCACTCCTCATGCGCGACGGCGGGGATGCCGAAACGGTTCGCCGAGATGATGCGCGCCTGTGTGCGAAGAAGGGAGAGCGCACCGAGCGCGGGGTCGACGGGGGCAGTGCCGAAGGGACGGGTCAGCTGGCCCAGACCGTTCGGCAGAAGGGTGTCGAGCTCGACGGCCTCCTCCATGTCGTGCTGATGGGGGGCCACTTCACCCCCCTCGTCGGACGCGCCGACCCAGACACCGTAGAGCTGCGCGATCTTCTCCTCGAGAGTCATGGCGCCGATCAGGGCGGTCACCCGGGTGTGGATGTCGTGGGCCGGATCGTTCCAGACGGGGGTTTCGGGGGTGGTCTCAACTGCCACGTTGGCGGTCACTTTCCTCCGACGCCCATGAGTCCCTGGATCAGGGCACGACGGGCGAACAGGTAGACGAGCAGGACGGGCACCATGGACAGCACGACGGCTGCCAGCAGCCCGGGGATGTTGATGCCGTGTTCGGTCTGGAAGTTGTACAGACCCAGGGTGATCACCTTGGTGGAGTCGGACTGGGTCAGGACCAGGGGAAACAGGAACCCGTTCCATGCCTGGAGGGCGGAGAAGACCACGACCGTGGAGAGGCCGCCCTTGGAGAGCGGGACCACGAGCTGGAAGAACATCCGCCGGGGGGTGGCGCCGTCCATGGCCATGGCCTCGAACAGCTCCGGGGAGATGTCCCGCATGGCGCCGCTGAGGACGAGCGCCGACATCGGCAGACAGAACGCGGCGGTCGGCAGGATGACACCGAGGAGGTTGTCGTACAGGCCGGCCTTGCTGATCAGGTAGAACATCGGGACGATCACGGCCTGCGCGGGGATGGCGAGCCCCAGCAGGAACAGCCGGAAGACCTGCGAGGTGATCCTGCTGCGGCTGCGTATGATCGCGAAGGCAAGGGGCGGGACGAGCAGCAGCACCAGGCCGACCACGCACACGGTGACGACCACCGTGTTGAGGAAGTACTGACCGAAGCCGGAGCCGAAGGCACCGGTGTAGTTGTCGGAGGTGAAGCTGTGCGGGAAGGACAGTGGACCGTTCTGGGTGTACTCGGACTGGGGCTGCACCGTCGCCACGAGCATCACGTACAGCGGCAGTCCGACCAGGAAGAGCCAGACCACCGAGCCCACACCCGCCAGGTGATTGGGGCGTCGCCTCATGACAGACCTTCCATCGAACTGCGCATCTTGTCGTAGCCCGACACACGCACGACGATCAGCGAGATGATCGTCGCGGCGACGACCAGGACGAGGGCGATGGCGGCACCGGCGCCGAAGTCGAAGCTCTTGAACGCCTTTTGGTACATGTAGTAGGCGCTGATCGTGGTGTCGGCCCCCGGTCCGCCCTGGGTCAGGATGAGGACCGTCTCGAAGGTGGTGAGCCCGCCGACGATCATCAGGATCATCGAGGTGATGATCGAGTTGCGCAGCTGCGGCAGGGTGATGTGGAAGAACTGACGGCAGCGCCCCGCTCCGTCGATCTCGGCGGCCTGGTACAGCACTTGGGGGATCGCGCGAGCGGCGCCCTGGTAGATCAGGGTGTGGAACGGGGTGAACTGCCACGTGCTCACGAACGCGAGCACACCGATCGCGCTGGCCTGCTTGCCGAACAGGTTGCCGTCGCCGAACAGCCACGTCGCCTGTGCCGGGATGCCGAAGTTCGGGTCGAGGAGAGCTCGCCACAGCACCGACACGGCGGTGGAGGACAGCAGCAGGGGCACGAAGTAGATCACCGACAGCACCGCGCGGTTGCGCTGCTGACCCGCGGCCCAGACGCCGAGCAGGATGCTCAGCGGCGTCTGGATGACGACGCCGAGCACGGTGACCAGCAGGGTCAGCCAGATGCTCTTGATCATCACCGGGTCGTCCAGGACCCGGTTCCAGTTGTCCATGCCGACGAACCGGGGCGAGCCGAGGCCGTTCCAGCTCATGAAGGACAGCACCGCCACCATGACCAGCGGGGCGATGGCGAAGATCACGAAGAACACGGTGGCGGGGAGCGCCCAGGCGAAGCCCGGGCGCCCCACGTGGGCGGCATAGGAGCCCTCCGACCGCCTTCGGGCCGCCTTTCGGGTCCCGACGGCGGGAGGAGCGCTCGTCGTTTCTGTGGTCATGAGCGGTTCATTCGGTGGGGAGGGCCTGCATGGCCTTGACGAAGCCGTCGGCGTCGATCTGGCCGTTGAAGAACTGCTGCACGGCCTGGTGGATCGGCGTGATGGCCGACGGCGGATAGGCCTGGTCCCACGACAGCTGGAAGGACGGGGCCTTCTTCACCAGGTCGTACTGGAAGTGCGAGTAGGCGGGGCTGGCGGAGGTGTCGAGGAACTTCTCGGTGTTGGTGGTGGTCGGCAGGTTGCCGATGGCCATCTGCGCCTTCACGAACTCGTCGGAGTACATGAGCTTCAGGAACTGCTCGACGGCCTCGGGGTGCTTCGTCTTCTTCAGCACCGAGTAGAAGTTGTTGGTGTTGCCGACGACGTCCGCCGGGTCGCCCTTGCCGCCCGGCACGGTCGGGAAGGTGGTGTAGTCCAGGCCCTTGGCTGCGAAATCCTTGGCGTCCTGCTGCTGTTGGGCGTAGTACCACGAGCCCATCAGCTCGAAGGCGGCCTTGCCCTTGGCCACCAGCGCCGGCGACGCGCCGTTGGTGTACTTCACGGAGTCGAAGTTGGTGCCGAAGGCGCCGGCGCCGACGAGCTCCTTGAGCATGCTCAGCGCCTTCTTGCTCTCGGCGCTCTCCCAGGCGCTCTTGTCGCCGCCGAGGGCCTTCTGGAACAACTCCGGCCCCGCGACGCGGTCGTAGACATACTCGAACCACATCAGCGTCGGCCACTGGTCGCCGCCGCCGAGAGCGATCGGGGTGATCCCCTTGGACTTGAGCGTCTTGACCGCGCTCAGCAGCTCCTCCCACGTCTTGGGCGGCTGCACACCGGCGTCGTCCAGCACCTTGCTGTTGTTGAAGAGCAGGACGGGCTGAGTACCGCGCATCGGAATGCCGTAGGCCTTGCCGTCGACGACGGCGCTGTTGAACACCGACAGCAGGAAGTGGGACTTCAGACCGGGGTCGTCCTTGATGAAGTCGTCCAGCGGCATCAGCAGGTCGGCCTTGACGAACGGCTGGATGCTGCCGCCGCCCCAGTTGAAGAAGACGTCGGGTGCCTGCGGCGTGTTGATGATCGTCTGCAGCTTCTGCTGGTAGTCGGCGCCGGGGATGGTGTCGAGGACGGCCTTGACGTCCGAGGTCTTGTTGAACGTCGCAATGATCTGCTTCTCGACCTTGTTGCTGGCGTCTCCGTAGACAAGAACGTGGATCTTCCCGTCGTCCGACGAGCCCCCGCCGGTTCCGCTCCCGCAGGCCGAGAGGCTCAGCGCCAGGGCAAGCGTCGCGCCACCGGCGACCAGCCGGGGCAACCGTGCGCGTATCTTCATCGTCCGCCTTTCGAAAGTTTCGACGACGTCGCCGAAAGTCAATGCTGTCGGACAGTATGGGAGGCACTCCACACGGTCAACGGGGGTGCACGCGCGCGACCAAACCGTTATCGGCTGCTCGTGGCCTATCCTTCCGACATGCGTGATAACGACGAGGTGGACGGCCGCGTGACCCTGGCCGACGTGGCCGAGCAGGCCGGCGTGTCGCTGTCGACGGTTTCGAAAGTCCTCAACGGCCGCTCCGATGTCTCCGAGGCGACCCGCACCAAGGTCGAACAGCTCCTCGATCTGCACGGTTACCGTCGCAGGTCCCAGGCCCCGCCCCAGGCCCCGCTCATCGAGCTTGTCTTCCACGAGCTGGAGAGCGTCTGGGCCATGGAACTCATCCGAGGGGTGGAGAACGTCGCCAAGGAGAACAAGGCGAGCGTCGTCCTCACGGAGAGCGGCACACGGCATGCGCCCGCGCCCGACTGGATCGAGGGGGTCCTGCGCCGTCGGCCCCTGGGCGTGGTCCTGGTGTTCTCCGCGCTCCCCGAGAAGGTGAAGAAGCAACTGCGCTCGCGGGCCATCCCGTTCGTCATCGTCGATCCGGCCGGTGACCCCGACCCGGACGTACCCTCCGTCGGTTCGGCCAACTGGGCCGGAGGCCTCGCGGCCACCCGTCACCTCACCGACTTCCAGCACGAGCGCATCGGCATCATCACCGGCCCGGAGGACATGATGTGCTCCCTCGCACGGCTCGACGGCTATCGCTCGGCCATGACGATGGCGGGCCTGGAGGTCGACCCGAGCCTCGTGCGCTTCGGCGACTTCCATGTGCAGGGCGGCTTCGAACACGCCATGGACCTGCTCGAGCGCCCGGACCGGCCGACCGCCATCTTCGCCGGCAGTGACCTGCAGGCGCTCGGTGTGCTGGAGGCGGCACGCCTGAAGGGGCTGAGTGTGCCGGACGACCTCTCGGTCGTCGGATACGACGACGTACCGCTCGCACAGTGGTCGAGCCCCGCCCTGACCACGGTCCATCAGCCACTGCGACAGATGGCCGAGGAGGCGGCCCGGATGCTGCTGCGCCCCCACGACCCCGGCAAGTCCGCGCTGCGCATCGAGCTCGCGACCCACCTGGTGGTACGGCAGAGCACCGCACCCCCGAAGAGCAGCTGAGCACTTCCCCGCGGCGGCGCGGACCCTCCCCCGGCCGAGCTCACCCCTCTTCATGACCTGTCAGAAACCCGTTGGCACAACGGACCTGGACAGCAGACCGGCGGCCGACCCTGCGCAGCACGGCAAGGCGCCCCGTCGGGGACGCCCACCACAGTGCCCCGGCGACGTCCCCCGCGCACATCACACCCGCGCCCCACCATGCGGAACAGCAGAGCACCGCGAGCGGTGCGAAACTTTCGACCGCGCCTACGTCACCTGCTCACCCGGCAGTGCTCAGAGACCGAGACCCCCCAGGTGGGGCGGCAGCTGAGGGTCCGGCACGGCCGGCGGCCCGCCCGTGCCGGCGATCGACAGGGACTGGGACGTGGCCGACCGCCCGTCGGTCGCCCACCGCTGGATCCCGGAGCCGTCGCGGGACCTGACGACGACGTCGGCGTTCGGATCGGCGTTCGCGGGTGTGACGGCGAGGCCCTCGTTCCAGCGTGGCAGCAGCTCGCCCCGCACGGTGAGGTCGTAGCGGACGTCGTTCGCGCGCGCCGCGTCCGTGTCACACCAGGCCAGCCTGACGACCCCGTCGGTGGCACGGGAGTCGAGGCACAGCCCCGGGTCGGCGACACTGCGCAGCAGGCCGTCGCCCTCGTACGACCACTGCTGGGTCCATGCCGAGGAGCACGTCGCGAGCCGGGTGCTCGCGCCCGACTTCACGGTGCCGCGGATGTCGAGGCAGAGGTCGGCTGCGACATTGCGCAGACCGGTCTGCTGCGGCTCCGCGGAGAGTCCGGCCGTGTCGGGCGGTGCGGACACGGCCGGCGGTGCCTGCGGATCCGTGCTGGGAGCAACCCCGCCGCTCGCGCTGGTGGCCACCGGGTCGGCGCCGCCCTCGTCCGACCACATGCCGCCGGCCAGCAGCGTCGCGAGCGCGGCCGCCGCGGCGATGCCCACGCCGGTCAGCAGCGCCCTTGCCTGCGGCCCCCCGGCAAGGATGCCGCGGCTCCGTGCGGATACCCCCGACAGCAGCCGGTGGCGTCCACCACCGCCCACGCGTCTGCGGCCGATGCCGGCCCCGCCCGCGGCGCGGGCGACGGACGAGGCGCGTCCGGGCCGGGACTCGAGATAGCGGCGTGCGCCCCAGCCCAGTACCGCCTCGGCGAGCAATCCGCCGAGTTCGCCTTCGAAATGGCTCAGTTGTTCGGCAGCGGAACGGCAGTAGCGGCACTCAAGAACGTGCTGTTGCACTTCCGGGAGCAAGGCGCTGCCGCGGCGCATGGGGACATCGAGGAGCCGGTTGTGGTAGCGGCATTCGTCGGTGGGCGCGAGTTCCCGGTGGGAGCGCACACAGGCCGCCCTGAATTGCTCGCGTGCCTGTTCCAGCGCGGCCGCCGCGCTCTCGGAGTCCATGCCCAGCAGAACGGCCGGCACAAATATGTGCTCGGCCTCGACCTCCGCATGCCACAACAGACACCGGGCAAGTCCGGGCAGTGATTGGAAAGAGCGTTCGGCAAGGACGCGATTTTCGCGTGTCAGAGACTTCGCGGTGCGCATCCCGCGACCCCCCGCGGGTTTCCTCAACGCCGGCACGGCGCCGGATATCCGGTCCTCCGCCGACCACTCCCGGACCGTGTCCCGTACCGCCACCAGAAGCTGAGGCCGCATCGCCGCAGCAGATCCGGAGCGCTGGAGATGGCCGAGTGTCCGATGGAACGCGGTGGCGGTGACCATCGAGGCGACGTCCGCCGTGGAGGCGAGGCAGATGACTGCGTAGTCGTGCGCCGCCTGCCAGTGCCGCGCCATCAACAGCGCGACGGGCTGGGTGTCCTCGCCCACGGGACGGCCTCTGAGCCGGGTGGCCAAGGTCTCGTCGGACTCCCCGGGTGCCATGCCGGGGCGGGGAGGGTAGGGCGGAGGCGGGGGGTGGGGGGTGTGCACTGAGCGGTTTCCTTCCAAGGCGCAAGGTGGCACATGGAGTTCTCGGGTCGCCGAAAGGAGCCGGATTGGTGCGGACCTTTTTGGCGGGCGCGGGAAAGGGCCTCGGGCGTGGGGCTGTGCGGCGGCCGTCGGACGGGGAGCCTTTTGAGCTCGCCGACGACCCGGAATGACGAGCAGCGTTTCGGACCCGGCCATTGCCCATGCCTGGGGAAGCTCACCCTGTCACACGTCACTCACGGCCAACAAGGCACTGGAACAACATCGGCACCCATGGGAATTGCAGTTGGACACCACGTCAACTACGGGCAGGCGTACCGGCATTCGAAATTCCGTGCCCCCGTGTGAACCGTGTGCTCACGCCGGCGCCGCGCACACGCTCCCGGCACACCGAGCCGGGGAGTCCACTGGAAAGGGCCTCTTCTTCGGGCACCGCGCGGAACGGCGGCCCTCCCGCGCAGAACAGGCCGCCGACCCCGATCCCCCCGCCCTCGGTCGGCGGCCCCGAGGGCGACCCGGCGCCGACCCCGGGCCCCACCGTCGCGTCATTTCTGCCAGGACCTCAGCCGGTCCGCGGCGCCGTAGACGTCGGTCTTGCCGGAGATGAGGTCACGGGCGAGATCCACCAGCGCACCGTGCGGCGGGTCGACACCGACGCCACTGACGAACATGTAGGCCACCGCGGTGGCGCAGGCGAAGCGCGCGTTGGCCGACGGCAGCGGCTTGAGCAGGGCCAGGCTGTGCAACAGCGCGGCGGCGCGCCAGGCGGGGTCGGAGTCCACACCCAGCCGGGGTGGATCCACGCGATGGCGGGCGACGGCGGCGAACAGTGCGGAGAAGTCGGTGACCACGGGTTGGTCGGGCAGGACCTCTTCGTGGCGCTGCAGCAACCAGGGCACATCGATATGGAGGGTGGGGGCCATCGGTCAGGCGTCCCGCCGGTCACCCTTGGCCGGCGGCTCGTCCTCCGGGAAGGCGGCCGCGAATTCCTCCGCATGCGTGGCGAAGAACCGGCGGAAGGCCTCGGCACCCTCCTGGAGCGCCCGGTGTCGCGCGATGTCGGCGGCGGCGGCCTCCCGTACCAGAGCCTTCATCGACGTACCGCGCTCCTTGGCGATCTGTCGGAGGTCCTCGAGCTCCCGATCACTGAACTCCACGTTGAGGGCTGGCATGACCACACGCTACCGCGAGGGTACTTACTCGTAAATACCGCCAGGTCAGTACGGGGTGACAGCGGTACCGGAGAGTGGCACGCCCGCCGCGTCGGCCATATGCCGCAGCAGTGGGATGCCGTCCAGGGCAGGGACCGCGGACGGTGTGGGCCGGTGAGACCTACGTCACTTCCGGCCGCCTCATGTCACAGTCGACCCCCTTCCAGGAGTCGCAGTAGTTGAGCGCACCCAGGGAGGCACCGTCATGCCCGAAAGGACCGACCACCCGCCCGGCGACCAGGCCGGCACCGCGACCCAGGTGTTCGTCGACCACCGCGAACTGGTCTTCGCCGTCGTCTACAACATGCTCGGCAGCGTCGCCGACACCGAAGACGTACTTCAGGACACCTGGCTGTCCTGGACCGGCCGCATGGCCCGCGGCCAGGGTGACGGAATCGACAACCCGCGCGCCTATCTGGTCCGCATCGCGGTGAACCATGCGCTCGCGCGCCGCGCCGCCATCACCCGCCGCCGCGAGACCTACGTGGGTTCCTGGCTCCCCGAGCCCCTGGTCGATCGGGCGGCGCCCGACGACTCGGCCGAGCGCGCACTGCGATCGGAGTCGGTGTCGCTGGCGATGCTCGTGGTGTTGGAGTCGCTGACTCCCTTGGAACGAGCGGTGTTCGTCCTCCACGAGGTGTTCGGGTACGCCCACACGGAGATCGCGGAGGTCCTGGAGCGCAGTCCCGGGGCCGTTCGGCAGCTCGCGCACCGCGCCCGCGCACACGTCCACGCCCGCCGCCCGCTCCACCGGGCCCATCCGCGGGTGCGCCAGGAGGCGACCGAGCGGTTCGTCCGGGCCTCCCTCGGCGGGGACATCGCCGCGCTGATGGAGATTCTGGCGCCGGACGTCACCGTGTGGACGGACGGCGGCGGGAAGGCCGCGGCCGGGCTGCGGCCCGTGCACGGCCGCGACAAGGCCGCGCGTCTGCTGGCGGGTTACGCCGCCCGTCACGGGGCCGGATTCGACATCCGCTACCGACGGGTCAACGGCGACGACTCCGCGGTGGTGTTCGCGGGCGATTCCCCGTACGCGGTCATGGTCATGGATCTGACGCCCGAAGGCGACAAGGTGTCGGACGTCTTCATCGTCACCAACCCCGACAAGCTCGCGCACGTGCGACGGGACGAGCGGGCCGCGGCCAAGGAGGAGCAGGCATGACGACCAACGAGCGACGGTCCGCACAACCGACCTCGGGGCAGCGCGTCGCGGACTGGTTCGACGGGCGCCTCGGCATCCACTCGCTGGGCCGGCAGTACCTGCGCAAGGTCTTCCCCGACCACTGGTCGTTCCTGCTCGGCGAGGTATGCCTGTACAGCTTCGTCGTGCTGGTGCTGACCGGGACATACCTCACGCTCTTCTTCCACCCGTCGATGACCGAGGTGACGTACCACGGCAGTTACGTGCCGCTGAACGGCATCCGCATGTCCGACGCGTACGCCTCGACGCTGCACATCAGCTTCGACGTACGCGGTGGTCTGCTGATCCGGCAGATCCACCACTGGGCGGCACTGATCTTCGTGGCGGCGATGCTGACGCACATGATGCGTCACTTCTTCACCGGCTCGTTCCGCAAACCGCGCGACCTGAACTGGCTGTTCGGCTGGCTACTGCTCGTCCTCGGCATCTTCGAGGGTCTGTTCGGCTACTCGCTGCCGGACGACCTGCTGTCGGGAACCGGGCTGCGGTTCGTCAACGGCGCGGTGCTGTCCGTGCCGATCGTGGGCACGTATCTGTCGATGTTCCTCTTCGGCGGGGAGTTCCCGGGCCACGACATCGTGCCTCGCTTCTACTCCCTCCATGTGCTGCTGATCCCCGGCATCATGGCGGCGCTCGTCGTGACCCATGTGCTGCTGGTCGTCTACCACAAGCACACGCAGTTCGCGGGCCCGGGAAAGACGGAACGCAACGTCGTGGGAGCCCCGTTCTTCCCGGTGTACCTGGCGAAGGCGGGCGGTTTCTTCTTCCTGGTCTTCGGGGTGACAGCGCTCGTCGCCGCGGTGGCGACGGTCAATCCCGTCTGGTCCTACGGGCCCTTCCGCGCCGACCAGGCGTCGACGGGAGCCCAGCCGGACTGGTATCTGGGCTTCGCCGAGGGGCTGGTCCGCATCATGCCGGGCTGGGAGATCACTCTGTGGGGCCACACGCTGGTCCTCGGCGTGCTGATCCCGGTGGTCGTCTTCCCCCTCCTCCTGGTCCTGATCGGCGTCTACCCGTTCGTCGAGGCGTGGGTCACCAAGGACCGTCGCGAGCACCATCTGCTGGACCGCCCGCGCAACCGGCCGGTCCGCACGGGCCTCGGCACGGCATGGCTGAGCCTCTATCTGATCCTGCTCGCGGGCGGCGGCAACGACATCCTGGCCACGCATCTGCATCTGTCGGTCAACGTGTTGACGTGGACCTTCAGGATCGCGGTGCTGCTCGTGCCGGTGGTGGTCTTCGTCCTGACCCGGCGCATATGTCTGGGACTCCAGTCGAAGGACCGCGAGCTGGTGGAGCACGGCCGCGAGACCGGGATCGTCAAGCGGCTGCCGCACGGCGAGTACGTCGAGGCGCGGCAGCCGCTCTCCCCGGCCCGGCGGTACACACTCACCGCCCACCTGCGTGAACCGGCGTCAGACGACCGGGACCTCCAGCCTGCTGAGGCGCGCCGCGCCGTCGGCGGCGCCCGGGTGGGCACTGGTGAGGAGGAGGCGGACACGTGAGCCGTTCACGGCCGCGGGCCCGCACTGAACCGTGCCCCTCAGACGGTGAAGCCGAGGATGGTCTCGGCGACCGCCCTGGGATTCTCCAGCAGCATCGAATGGGTGGCGTCGACTCCGGCGACGCACACCCGGGGGCACTCCTCGGCCAGCGCGGCGAGGTCGCGGGCCAGCCCCTTGGCGTAGGCGGCCATCATCGGTTCGAACCAGTCCAGGCCGGGCACGGACAACTCGGCCCGCTGGGCGCGGACCAGCAGCAGCGGCGTGGGCATCCTGCGGAACAGGGCGAAGAAGTCGAGGGAGTCCATCGCCGCGAGGATCTTCCGTGCCTCCCCCCGGCCCGGCCGTACCTCCAGGACCCCGTCGTCGCGTTGGTGCACTGAGCGCAGAACGCCCGCCTCCAGCAGTTCGTACGGAATGCCCAGCCGGTCGGACGTCGTGCGCTGTTCGGCGAGAAGGTCTTTCAGCCCGTCCGCGGACAGTTCCCTGCCTTGCGCCGCGGCGTTCATTTCGCGGACCAGGGTGAGGTGCCGGGCGACGAGGTCCGGATCGAGACCCACGTACTGGTCCGGACGTCCCCAGCCGAATCCGTCGAGGTTCACGGCACCGGGCGTGACGTCCGGATGCTCCACCGCGTACAGCACGGCGAGCATGCCGCCGAGCGAGTGCCCGACGGGAAGGGCCCCCGGAATCCCGTGTGCGGCCAGCACCTGCTCGAGGTCTGCCAACACCTCAGGCACGGTCCACGGCCCGGAGGGCGAGCGGCCGTGGCCGCGCAGGTCCACGGCCAGCACACGGTGGTGCGCCACGAGCAAGGGTGCGACGGCGGCCCAGTCGGTGAGCGTGCGTCCGGCGCCGTGCAGGAGCAGCAAGGGTGGCCCCTCACCCCTGTGATCGTGTACGGCCAGCGCGATACGGTCTCCGGTCATGGGACGACACTAAAGCGTCAGGTCCGGACAGACAGGACATCTGGGGCGGAAGGATCTCCCGCGACGGCATGTGGCTGCCGTATGCCGCGGAGACGGCCCCGGTGCGCCGATGGGACGCGCGTGGGGACACCGGTCATGTCTGCGGCGTGAGCAGATCAAAGGCACGCTCCCACCGGAACTCCGGGCGCCCGCCGTCCTCGTCCGTGCCTCCGGCGTAGGGGGCACCGAACCGGACACCCATTCCGCCCAGCCGTTCGAGGCTGGCGCGGTAGGCGGGATGGGCCGCGAGCGCCTCGCTCACACAGGGCAGGACCGCGACGGGGACGCCGAGACCGTACGCCTCGCACAAGGTACCCAGCGCAAGGGTGTCCGCCAGGCCGGCGGCCCACTTGTTCACCGTGTTGAAGGTGGCCGGGGCCACGACGACCGCATCCGGGTCCGGGAACGGCCGTGCTTCGCCCGGGATGCGCCAGGCGGAGCGGATCGGGCGGCCCGTCTGCGCCTCGACCGCATCGGTGTCGAAGAAGCGGAGCGCGAGCGGGGTGGCGATGACGCCCACCTCCCAGTCCCGCTCCTGTGCGGCGGTGATCAGTGTGCAGATGTCCTCGGCGATCCCCGCGGCGCAGACGACGACGTACAGAAAGGGTTTCGAGGCGTCTTCGGTCACCCGAGCACTCTAGGTGGCGTCCGGCCGTGCCCGCCGGGCACTGAACGACGCCCGGCCCGACATGGCTGCTACCGTTGAGAACGCTGGTTCTCCCCGAGGGCATCCAGGAGGGCTCGTACATGGACAGCGAACTCGCCCGGGACCGTGCCCTGGACGCCGCGGAGAAGCTGTTCTACGGCCGTGGCATACAAAGCGTCGGGATGGACGCCATCCGCAGCACCTCCGGGGTGTCGCTCAAGCGGCTGTACCAGCTGTTCCCGGCCAAGGAACAGCTGGTCGAGGCCTATCTGGACCGGCGTGACGTGGTCTGGCGGCAGCGGCTGGCCGAGCACGTGGACCGGCATACGGACCCTCGAGAGCGGATCCTCTCGGTGTTCGACTGGCTGCGGGAATGGTTCCAGGAGCCCGACTTCCGCGGCTGCGCGTGGATCAACTCGTACGGGGAGCTGGGCGCCACGTCGCCACGGGTGCTCGCCCGGGTGCGCGCCCACAAGCAGGCGTTCAAGGCCTACCTGGCCGGACTGGTGGCCGACGCGGGACTGCCCGAACCTCTGGGCGGCGGGCTGTACCTGCTGGCCGAGGGCGCCATGGTGACCGCCGGCATAGAGGGCACCGCGGAACCGGCAGCAGAGGCGGGCCGTGCCGCCGGGCTGCTGCTGGAGGCCTACCGCTAGAGCGGGAGCGGTCCGCGGCCGGTCAGTTCGGTCAGCGCGTCCCGGGCCGCAGCGAGCGAAGCATCGGCCCATTCCCGGAATCGGGTCAGCCCGGGGGCGATCCCGGCGAGCGCCATCTGCGCCCGCACGAAGTGCGGGTTCTCCTCAGCCACGCCGTGCTCTGCGCATGCCTGGTCGCTGGGCGGCCCCCGGAGCTGCGCGGGGCCCGGTTCGCCCAGGTGGCGCTCGTGGACGGGGCCGTGGGCGACGTCGTGGCCCCACGTGGGCGGTTGCGCCTGGTGCTGAGGGTCGCGGTCGAGGACGGCGGCATCACCTCGTACGAGGCGATCGGCGACCCCGTACGACTGCGGCGGCTCTCGCTCACCGTCCTCGACGTCTGAGGTGATCTCGCCTCACCGTGCGGAAGCAGTTTCAGCCTCCCTTCTCGGTGACGGTGATGGCGCTCACGGGGCAGGCGCGCGCGGCCTCCCGCACCAGAGGGTCGCCGCCGCCGTCCTCCTTGCCGGGCAGCAGTTCGCTGTAGCCGTCGTCGTCCTGGGTGAAGACGCCGGGCGCGGCGAGGGCGCACTGGCCCGCTCCGATGCAGACGTCCCTGTCGATGGTGATGGAGATGTCGCCGGTCATGGTCTCAAGCCTCTTACCAGGTCACGGGGAGTTCCAGCATCCCCTGGATCGTGTCGCCCGGTTTGAAGGGGATCTCCTCCGCCGGGGCGGCGAGTCGCAGCCCGGGCAGCCTTTCGAAAAGGGTGCGCAGGGCGATCTCCAGCTCGGCCCTGGCCAGGTTCTGGCCGAGGCACTGGTGGACCCCGAACCCGAAGGCGACGTGGTGGCGGGCCGGGCGGTGCCAGTCCAGGGTGTCGGGTTCGGAAAAGGCGGTGGTGTCCCGGTTGATGACGGACGTGGAGAACAGCACGCCCTCGTCCGCCCGGATGGTCGCGCCCACGAACTCGATGTCCTCGGTGGCTACCCGCAGCAGCCCGTCGGCGATGGACAGGAAGCGCAGCAGTTCCTCGACCGCGCCGGACATCAGCTCCGGCTCGGCGCGCAGTTCGGCGAGCTGTTCCGGGTGGCGGAGCAGGGTGTACGTACCGAGGGAGATCATGTTGGCGGTCGTCTCGTGTCCGGCCACCAGCAGCAGCGTGGCCAGGGAGACCAGCTGGGCCCGGTCCAGCGCGCCGTCGCGCAACTGCTCCTGGATCAGCTCGTCGAGCAGCCCGTCCCCCGGCTCCTCGTGCTTGTTGTCGATCAGGTCCCCGAGATACCCGTCGAGCTGATCGCGAGCGTCCTGGGTGTCGGCCGCGGTCGGGCCACGCAGCACCCGGCGGGACTGCTCCTCGAAGAAGTCGTGGTCGGCATAAGGGACGCCGAGCAGTGCACAGATCACCATCGAGGGCACGGGCAACGCGAAGGCGCTCACCAGCTCGGCCGGCGGACCCGTGGCCGCCATGGCCGACAGCAGCCGGTCGACCGTGTCCTGAATGCGTGGGCGCAGTGCGGTGACCCTCTTGACGGTGAAGCTGGGCACCAGCATGCGGCGCTGGTCGTGGTGCTCGGGGTCGTCGACACCGAGCAGGGCGAGCCTGCGGTCGCGGGTGCGGGCGAAGCGCTCGTTGGTCACCGGGAACGCGGCGCGGCTACGGTCGGAGGACAGCCGGGGGTCGGCGAGGAGCTGACGGGCGGCGGAGTGCCCGGTGACCACCCAGACGTCACGCCCGTCGTACAGGGTGACCCGGGTCAGGGGCCGTCCCTCGCGCAACGGCTCGTAGGCGGTGGGCGGATGGTACGGGCAGGTGCGGTCCTGGGGAAATGTGACGCGCTCTGACGCGGTTGTTCCGGGTTTCGTCATGAATGGCCTCGCACGCGAAGATTCACTCTTGCCAATCTCCATTAGATGCCCGAGGCATCTACAAAGCCACTCGAAGTTCGGCCGGAGCCCTCGGATGCCCTGGGAGCCGAAGGATGTCTTCGGCCGGGCGGCTCATGTCGCCGCGACGCCAGGACGCGTCGCGCGCTTTCCGCAGTAGCCGTCGTAATTCGCTTGCCCCGGCATCCGTCGGTCGCCCAGGATCTGCGCATGCCGACGCGCGAAGCCCTCCTGCCGCCGATGTCCGCCACCACCTGCACGGCGGGGCGCCGACAGCAGCCCGGACGTCCGCGGAGGCGCTCGCTCACCCCGTCATGACCGGCGCCCTCGTCGCGGGGCTGGTCGCGGGTTACGGCATCGCTGTGCCCGTCGGAGCCGTCGGGGCCTATCTCGTCTCCCTCACGGCCCGTACCTCCCTGCGGACCGGGGCGTGCGCCGCGCTCGGCGTCGCCAGCGCCGATGGGCTCTACGCCCTGGTGGCGACCGTCGGCGGCACCGCCCTGGCCGCCGCGCTGCAACCGGTGATGGTGCCCCTGCGCTGGGTCTCGGCCCTGGTACTGGCCGCCCTCGCGCTGCACGGAGCCGCCACCGCCCTGCGCCGCTACCGCTCCACGGGGAGCGCCGCCGCGTCGCCCACGGCGCCACCGGGCCCCGTGCGTGCGTATCTCGGACTGCTGGGTGTCACGCTGCTCAACCCGACCACCGTGATCTACTTCGCCGCGCTGGTGCTCGGGAGCCGTGCGACCGATCCGTCACGGCCACTGGAGCAGGGACTCTTCGTCCTCGCGGCCTTCGCCGCGTCCGCCAGCTGGCAGCTGACGCTGGCCGGGGGCGGCGCACTGCTCGGCAGGGCGCTCACCGGGCGGCGCGGGCGCCTGGTGACGGCCTTCGCCTCCAGCGCGGTGATGGCGGCGCTGGCGGTGCGGATGCTGGTCGCACCGGGATGACGCAGGACGTTCCCTGCCACGCCCGAACACCTGTCCGGCCCCCGTACGGGGCAGCCGACAGGGACGTCCGTGCCCGGGGCGCGGTGCGGATGAAACGGTGGGCGGCTGGTGTTGAATTCCGAGACGTGTGGTCCCGGACACGGAACCCCGGCGCCACGGACGTGACAGCAGTCGTACATGACGATGGGACGGATGCCATGCCTCTTGAGGGCGAGTACGAGCCCAGCCCGACGCAGTGGGTGCGCGAGCAGGTCGAGTTGTACGAGAGTTCCGGCGGCACCCAGGGCACGACACTCCTCGACACGGGGATGCCGGTGATCATCCTCACGACCCTGGGCAACAAGAGCGGCAAGATCCGCAAGACTCCGCTCATGCGCGTCGAGCACGACGGCCGGTACGCCGTGGTCGCCTCGCTGGGGGGCGCGCCCAAACACCCCGTCTGGTACTACAACGTCACGCAGCACCCCGCCGTGATGCTCCAGGACGGGGCCGAGCGCCGGGAGATGACGGCCCGTGAGATCACGGGCGAGGAGAAGGCGACGTGGTGGGAGCGGGCGGTCGCGGCGTTTCCGCCGTACGCCGAGTACCAGAACAAGACCGATCGCGAGATCCCCGTCTTCGTACTGGAGCCGACCGGGACGTGAGCGAGTCCGATCCGCGGGCCGCACGGCTGCCGTCGTGCGGCCCGCTCGCACATTCGGAAGAGGTCAGGCGGGCAACGGCTGTTCGGCCCAGATCGTCTTCCCCTCGTTGGTCTGCCGGCTCCCCCAGCGCTGGGTGAGCTGAGCGACCAGCAGCAGACCGCGGCCACCCTCGTCGAAGGCGTGCGCGCGGCGCAGATGCGGTGAGGTGGAACTGCCGTCGGACACTTCGCAGATCAGCGAGCGGTCGCGGATCAGCCGCAGCTGGATGGGTGGCCCGCCGTAGCGGATCGCGTTGGTCACCAGTTCGCTGACGACCAACTCGGTGACATAGGCGATCTCGCCCAGGCCCCAGTCAGCCAACTGCTCGACGGCGTACTGGCGCGTGATGGCGACCTGGGACGGGTCCAAAGACACGTCCCAGGTCGCCACCTGGTCCGCGCCCAGGGCCCGGCTGCGGGCCAGCAGCAGGGCGACGTCGTCGCCGCGCTCGTCGGGCAGCACCGACTTCACGACCTTGTCGCACAGGTCGTCGAGGGAGCCGCGCGAGGTCTCCAGCGCGCGGCACAGCTCCATGACACCCCGGTCGAGGTCACGGTCGCGGCCCTCGATCAGCCCGTTCGTGTACAGGGCGATCAGCGAGCCCTCCGGCAGGTCCAGTTCCGTCTCCTCGAACGGAAGACCGCCGACGCCGAGCGGTGGTCCGGCGGACATGGCAACGAGCCGGGCACCGCCGTCGGGCTGCAGGACGACCGGCGCCGGATGTCCCGCGGCGGCCAGCGCCAGGCGCCGCGAGACGGGGTCGTAGACCGCGTACAGACAGGTGGCGCCGAGCTCGCCGACCTCCTCCTCGCCGCTCTCGTCCGCCGCCAGGTGCGTGACGAGGTCGTCGAGATGAGTGAGGAGTTCGTCCGGCGGCAGGTCGACGTCGGCGAGGGTCCGTACGGCCGTGCGCAGCCGGCCCATTGTGGCGGACGAGCGGATGCCGTGCCCGACCACGTCGCCGACGACCAGGGCGACCCGTCCCCCGGACAGCGGGATCACGTCGAACCAGTCGCCCCCGATCCCGGCCTGCGACCCGGACGGAAGGTAGCGGTGGGCGATGTCGAGTGCGGCCTGCTCGGCCAGCCCGCGCGGCAGCAGGCTGTGCTGCAGGGCCAGCGCCGTCGACCGTTCACGGGCGAAGCGGCGGGCGTTGTCGAAGCAGACGGCGGCCCGGCTCGCCAGCTCCTCGGCGAGAACGGCGTCGTCGGCCGCGTACGGGTCCGGGTTGGCGACGCGCACGAACACCACCACACCCAGGGTGGTGCCGCGGGCCCGCAGCGGCACGGTCACCATCGAGTGGGCACCCCTGCGATAGGCGGGGTCGCCGATGTCCTGGGCGTTGCGCTGCTGCACCCAGCGGTCGAAGTCGCGTTCACCGGCCCTGCGCAGCACGGGCCGTCCTTCCCGCAGCGCCCGGACGGGCGGGGAGAGGGGCTGGTAGGTGTCCCTGTCTCCCAGCCTGACGGCCGCCTCCGGAACACCCTCGGTAACCGAGAGGTGGGCGATCCGGCGCAGGACGACGTCGTCGCCCGACGCCTTCGGGGGTTCGTCCTTGTCGAGGACCCAGTCGAGCAGGTCCACGCTGGCGAAGTCGGCGAACCGGGGGATGACCACCTCCAGCAGCTCCTCGGCGGTCCGCAGCACGTCCAGCGTGGTGCCGATCGCGGTCGCGGCCTCGTTCAGCAGCACCAGGCGCTGACGCGCCCAGTGCTGTTCGCTGTTGTCGAAGACCGAGGTGGCGACGGCGGTGACCTGGTCGGCGTCGGTGTACACCGGCCACATGTCGATGGTCCAGGCCCGCTCCCGGCGGTGCGAGGGGACGTGACTGAAACTCTCGTAGTGCACCGGGAGTCCGCTCTCCGCGACCCGGCGCAGATGGCGGTGGAACAGCTGGTCGTGCTCGTCGCGCCGGTCCGCGGTGTCCGGGAAGTAGCGTCCGGCGAGGCCGGCCGGGTCGACGTGCATGATCGCCGCGGCCCTGTCGTTCGCCCGGAGGTAGCGCTGCCCCGTGTCGAACACGGACATCGCCACCGGCGCCTGCTGGAAGGCCTGGGCCACCAAGAGGGCGTCCTCCGACTCGGGCGCGGTGACGACCACGAAACCCAGCGAGGAGCCGTCCGGGCCGGTCATGGGGACCGCGCTCAGGCGCAGTGGCATGGGCCGCCCGTTCCGATGCCGCACCACGACCGTGCCGGTCAGAGCGGTCAGCGCCGGAGGTACCGTGCCCTCTGCCAGGAGGTCCTGCGCCGCGCGTCCCACAACCTCCTCGGCCGGGTATCCCGTCAGCCGCCGGGCACCCTCGCTCCATCCCGTCACCGTGCCCCGGGCGTCGACGATCGCCGCAGCGGCGACTTCCTCCATATCGTCCAGAATGATCCCTCGGATGCGTCAGCTCAACCTGGCGTATCGGCCACTCTCTCACCGGCACCGGCCCTTGGCCCCCCTTCCCACGCCGCCGCAGCCGCCGGGGTGCTCCGTCGCGGTGCTTCGACGGCTCCTGGACGGCGCCGGGTTCGATCAGGCTCTCCGCGCAGTAGCACCGTCTGCCCAGCGGGGCGGGGTTGCCGGCCGAGAACCCGGCGGGCCTTCTCGGTGCTGTGGCGGTGGCGCCGGCCGAGTGCGGGCGTGACCTCCCTCAGTGGGCCCCGGCAGCCTGCCCGACCAGCTGGTCGTGGGCGTCGCGGGCGAGGCGGTAGGCGACGTACACGAGAAGGGGTCTGAGACTGGTAGGCATCGTTGTTCAGCTGGTCTGTATCCCTTCTGCGCGATCCCTTTTGCGCGCGGTGAGGTCTGTCACGGACTGTAGTGATCCGGGCCTGAGGTGCGGGAAAATCTGTCGCTGCTAAAGGGTTCGTGAAACGCTGAGGGACATGCATCCGGAACCGATTGACCTGGCTCGGCGTCTTGTGCAGGGCCGATTTCCCGATGCGCTCGCCGTGGTCCTGGCTGGATCCACCGCCACGGGACGGGCGACCGCCAGCAGTGACCTGGACATCGTGGTGCTGATCGGGGACGGCGGCGAGACCCGCCGGGAGACGCTCCGGTTCGAGGGACGCCTCGTGGAGCTCTTCATCCACACCCGTGCCGGTCTCGTGGAGCTCTTTTCCGCAGATGTCGCCGCGCGTCGTGGGGTGCTGCAGAGCATGTATGCCACTGGCCTCGTCCTGGTCGACACCGGCGGTGAAGCCGGACGTGCCCGGGCCCGGGCCGAGTCCGACCTCCGCAATGGTCCGCCGGCGCTGAAGCCGGAGACGGTCGAGACCAAGAGGTATGGACTGACGGACGCTCTGGATGATCTGGCGGATGCGGATGATCCCTTCGAACGCCTGGCGGTGGCAGGGGTCGTCCTCAACGTTGCCGCTGACCTGCTCTTCGACCACCACCGCGCTTGGGCGGGCGGCGGGAAGTGGCTGCCCCGGCGGCTGCTGGAGGCTGATGGAGAGCGCGGCGGAGCCCTTCTCCAAGGGCACCGACATCTGTGCGAGACGGGTGACCCGGTGCTGTTGATCGATGCAGCCGTCCGGATCCTCGACCTAGTCGGTGGACCGCTTCGCGAGGGCTATTGCCGGACATGGCGGGGCGTCATCGAATCCGTCGCCGCAGGCATCGGGCGTTGACAAAAGATGCTCACGGAACGGCAGCGACGGTGGCTCGCCGACGAGATCACCGAGTGTCGCCGCCGTCGTCCACCACGGAGGCGCGGGCACCACGACCACGGCTGGCCGGGCCGGTGCGCCCCAGGTGGTCGTACCCCCAGCTGGCGGACCAGCCGTACTGGGCCGGCCGCGTGGCCGACCTCGGCATCGGCGCGGCACATGACGGCCCGAACCCGACCTTCGAGTCCCTGTCGGCCGCGCTCGGTGTCGCCCTGGCTCCCGAGACCCGAGCCCGGGCAGCCGCTGTGGCCGGCACGATCCGCACCGACGGCGCGGCGGTGGCCGCGAAGCTGCTGCTCGACAAGGTCGGCTGAGAAAGGCACCCGACCAAGCGCCGTCTTCCTGCCGGCCCGGCTCGGGACGCTGCGCATCGCCGCGGGGGGTGCTCGTGCCCCCACGGTGTCGTGTCCAGACGCATCCGGCTGGGGATGGCGAGTTCGAAGGGGTACACGCGGTCGAGCGCCAGGACCAGGACCCGATCCGTCCGCTGCATGGCACGATCGTATCGATGCGTGGCAATCGTGCCATTTCTCCAAGGGGCGGGCCCGGGCAGGCTGGGACACCATGAGGACTGTGAACACGATGCGTGCCGTCAGTCAGGACATCCTCGGCGGCCCCGAGGTCTTGAAGGTCGTAGAAATGGAGCGCCCCGCACCCCGTGCGAACGAGGTGCTGGTCCGGGTGCACGCCGCCGGAGTCAACCCCACTGACTGGAAACACCGCGCCACCGGTGGATTCCTCGGCAAACCTCCGTTCGTCCTCGGCTGGGACGTCTCGGGCGTGGTCGAGGACACCGGAATCGGCGTCGCCACCTTCAAGCCCGGCGACGAGGTCTTCGGCATGCTGCCCTACCCGTTCGGTCACGGTGCGCACGCCGAGTACGTCACCGCCCCGGCCCGTGCCTTCGCACACAAGCCGGCGACGATCGATCACACACAGGCGGGCGCTCTGCCCCTGGTCTCGCTGACCGCCTGGCAGGCCCTGGTCGAGACGGCGGGTCTGCAGCGCGGACAGAAGGTGCTGATCCATGCATCCGCCGGCGGGGTCGGGCATGTGGCCGTGCAGATCGCCAAGGCCCGCGGCGCCCGGGTGATCGGGACGGCGAGCGCGGGCAAGCACGACTTCGTGCGCGGACTGGGCGCGGACGAACTGATCGACTACCGGGAGACCGACTTCGCCGAAGCGGTTCGCGACGTCGACGTGGTCCTGGACACGATCGGCGGCGCCTATGTCCAGCGTTCGCTGCGGACTCTGCGCGCGGGCGGGATCCTGGTCACGATCCTGCCGCGGGGTTCGAAGGAATTGCCCGGGCAGGCGGAGCAACTCGGGGTGCGCGCCACCGAGATGCTCGTCGACGCCGACCGCCACGGAATGAGGACGATCGCGGAACTCGTCGAGGCGGGCAAGCTGCGTGCCACGATCGCGGGGACGTTCCCACTGGCCGATGCCGCCAAGGCGCACGAGGCGGGCGACACCGGCCGGACGACGGGCAAACTCGTGCTGGTGATGGACTGACGACCCCGGTGCGGTGAACGGCGAGCGCTTCGCCGGGGTCGGCCGCGTCGGCGGCACCCAGAGGGCTCGTGCGTCGTGATTCTGCGACGCGCCTCACCGGACGACTCGCCCGCATTTCGAAGACATATGTCAATCGAACATGCTCAAATTCACTCTAGCGAGGGTAACTTGCAGGAGGGGGCGAGGAGTCGGATGGAGGCGATGTCGACGTGCATCACGACCCTGCACCGCTCACCCGGCATCTGCGCATCCATCGGGACGGCGGTCACCTGGTGCTCGAGTTCCACGGCGAGATCGATGTCGTCGCCGCATCCGAGATCACGCCCTTCCTCGACTCCGCGACCGGCCGTCCCGCACCACGCGTCGTCATCGACCTGCGCCCGGTGGAGTTCTTCGACTGCTCGGGATTGCGCCTGCTGTACCGCGCCAGGCGCCGTGTGCTCGCGCAGGGCGGCACCCTGCACCTGGTCTGCACCCATGCGCTGACGCTGCGCATCCTGCGGATCACCGGACTGGCCCAGGTGCTGCCGCCGTCGACGTCGGTGGCGGAGGCCCTCGGCCGGCCGGAGGCCGCGGGTTCGGTGGAGACCGGCTGATCGACCGGATGACGTGCGCCCGGACCGTGAGAGGCCCCGCACACACGAAGGCGACGGACCTGTCGGCAGGTCCGTCGCCTTCGCTCGTGCCCTGCGAGGAGGGCGTCAGACGGAGCGGCGTCCGATGCGGCGCAGGAGCAGCAAGCCCATGATCACGAGAACCGCTCCGATCGCGGCCGGCCACAGCTGCACACCGGTCTCGGCCAGTCCACCCGTGACCGCCTGCGACTCGGTCTGTACCGGAGGAACGGACGACGTGTCCCCGCCGCCGACCGCCTGTGAGGCGGCGGGTGCTGCGGCGGAGACGGTGTCGTCACCCGTGGACGGGGCCTGCCCGGACCCCGGCGCCTGGCCGGTGCCGTCGCCCTCCGAGGCGCTCTGCGGCGCGGCGGACTCGTCGTTCCGGGCCGACTTGGGGGTCGAGTAGACCTTGGGAGTGGCGCCGCCGTGGTCGACTTGCGCGCCTCGGCCCGCCCCCTCGGCACCCGGGGTACCTGCCGGTGCGGTGCCCGGCACCCCTTCCGATGGCTGCTGCGCCTGGTTGCCGCCGCCGTTGCCGAGGGCGTTCCCGCCGTCACCGCCGAACGAGGGTTCGGCAGACGCGGTCGGCGTGGCCGGCGGCTGGTCGTCGACGTCGCCGCCGCACTGACGGCCCTCGTTGATGCAGTCGACCACCTGGTCCATCAGCTCGTCGGTCATGACGTTGATGAAGTCGTCGTGGTCGGTGATCGGCTTGTGCAGCTGCTCGGGGAAGCCGTCGACCGCGTAGCCGTTCTTGACCTGGCCGTTGTCGATGGTCGGCCGCGGGACGTCGTACACCAGGCGCATCGTCAGCTGCGGGATCGCCTTGAAGCCTGACTGGCAGTCGCCGTTCGCGTCGGCGAAGGCCACATGCGTGCGGTGGTTGGCGCTGTCGATGTTCTGGCCGTCCCAGCAGCTCTGGAAGGCGAACGACCGCACCACCTGGCTGCCCTGCGGGCAGATCGGGTACTTGTCCGTCAGCTGCACCTTGTCCTCGAAGCCGGTGCAGCTCCAGTGCGCGTTGGCGTTCGCCGGGCCGTTGGTGAAGGCCTTGGCGTCACCGGTGATGATCCGCAGGAACCGCGGCATCGCGACGACCTCGCCGGTCGGACTGCCGACGAACTTGATGTCGGCCTGCTTGGCCACCAGGATCCGGCCGACGTTGCCTTCCTTGCCGCCGCCGTCGGCATCCTGGTCGAAGTCCTGCGTGCCGTCCTGCACACGCACCACGGGCCAGTAGTACGACGACTTGTCGCCCTGGTTCTCGCAGCTCGTCTCGGCCGCCGCGAAGGTGTCGTTCGTGGCGAAGGCGTCGTTGGACTGGTTGCCGACATAGTCGTGCAAGTGGTGCGCGCCGTTCTTCACACCGGGCGCCACGATCACGTTGTCGGTGTTGTGCTTGCCGTTCGCGTTCACACCGCACTTGGTGACGAACTCACCGGTAGACGCCCCGGCCTGCGGTGCGGGCTTGCCGACGTTCGGCTGCACGGTCGTGATGTCCACGAAATCCGAGGCGACGGGGCCGCTCACGGCCTGGCCGCCATCGCCCTGCTGTCCGGCGTTCGGGCCCCCGTTGTCGTTCGGCTGCGGGCCGCCTGCGTCGTTCTGGCCCCCGGCGGGGGGCCGGCCCTGGTCGGCCGCCATTCCCGTGCAGGCTGCCATGCCGTCGATGGCGCTCGGAGCGGTGGCGCCGGCCCTCTGGTAATCGGCCTTGATCCGGTCGATCACCGCGGTGCGGTTGTCCTTGAGCGGGCCGAGGATCTCGTTCTGCACGTAGTTCGCGTCATCGCTCTGCGCCTGACGCGTCGAGGCCAGCCGGTCGTAGGCCTCGGTGATCTGCTGGTCGAGGGTCGACAGCTCCGTGTCGACGTTCTGCTTCGCGGCGTTCGGCACATCGGTCAACTTCTGGCCGACGTCCGGGCAGTCGATGGTGACGGTAGCCGACTTCACCTGGTCGGTGCCGCTCTGGCTCGCTCCCCCGCCCCAGGTCTCGCTCGCCGAGGCGTAGACGTTCGCCGCTACCAGTCCCCCTCCGCCCAAGATCAGCGCGACCGCTGCAAAGGTCGCGCGCCGTGCGCCTGTCGGGCGTCTGCGCGAGTTGCGTCCCACGGGAGTACTCCTACACGTCATGGCGGTCCTGGCATGAAACATCCCCCTCCCCTGTACGCAGACGGGTCCGGCAGTGTTCAGACACATCGTCAATTCACAGCCGGCTCAGAGGTGATGCGTGGCGCTGGCGCTGAAGACGGCGATGTCACGCACGATTCGCTCCTCGCACGACCGGTCCTCATCACCGCGCCACGGGCGCCCGCGTCAGCCGCTTCTGTGCCATCGGCGTCCTCGACCTGCCAACACCGGGTTCCGCCAAGGGACATGGCGGGCACTCGAAGTACAGAAAGGAGGACTGTCGACATGACGACGTCCACGAAGCAGGCGCCCGAATCGACGTCCGTGAAACGACCGATGCCCGGGTGGGCCAAGGCGGTCATCGCCATCGTCGCGGTGCTCGCGGTGCTGTTCGCCGGGCTGCGGCTGAGCGTGCTGCCCGGGCTGCGCGACCTGTTCGGCACGGACACGCACGACCGTTCGGGGCCCGCGCTGCTGAGGTCCATCCAGGACATGAGCCGCTACCACGCCGCGTCCGGCAACTTCCAGGTGGTCGTCGACCTGGAAAAGGACTCCAGGTTCCTGCCGTCGGCGATCCGCGGTACCCGCACCCTGTACGTGGGCGCGGGCACCGTCGACGCATTCGTCGACCTCGGCAAGGTCGGCAAGCAGGACGTGTCGGTCAACGGCGACCGGACGTCCGCCACACTGCGGCTCCCCCACGCGGCGCTGGGCAAGCCCGCCCTCGACCCCGACCGCTCCTACGCCGTCTCCAAACAGCGAGGTGTGCTGGACCGCCTCGGCGACCTCTTCTCGGACAACCCCAACAGCGAACGCGCCGTGCAGAAACTGGCGGTTCAGCACATCGGCGAGGCCGCCGAGGAGAGCGGACTGACCGATCGCGCCGAGACGAACACCACCAGCATGCTCGGCGGACTGCTGAAGTCCCTCGGCTTCAAGGAGGTGACGGTGTCTTACGGCACCTGAGCGCTGCCCCGGGTTCTCAGCCGTCCAAGAGCCCCGGCTGGACGGGATGTCTGCTCCTCGGAAGGCGACTCGGGCGCGCCGTGCACGCTCGCGAGCGCGCCCGGTCCTGAGGCGGCGGTCCGTGCGCCCCTTCGGCAAGCACAAGTATTGGTCCATACCTGGTTCTTGACGTTCCCTTATTTCACCTCTTGAATCAAGAGGCGAACCAACGCCCCACGGAACCCGACCGGCACGGCCGTCGGTCCCGCCCGCGCCGGCACCCCCACCTCAGTCGGCCCACCCGTGCACGGGTGGCCGTGGAAGGGAGCGTCATGGACTCCCCGCGTCTGCTCCGCAGATGTCTGCTTGCCGCGCTCTCCGCGGTGCTCGCCGCGTCGGCCTTCACCGGCCCGGCCCACGCGGCACCGGAGGCAGCGGAAGCGACCGTCTTCTCCGATACCTTCGACGGCGCCGCCGGATCGGCCGTCAACTCCTCCAAGTGGCAGATCGAGACCGGCGACAACGTCAACAACCATGAGCGGCAGTACTACACATCGGGCAACAAGAACGCCGCGCTGGACGGGCAGGGCCATCTGGTGATCACGGCCCGCCGCGAGAATCCGGCGGGCTACCAGTGCTGGTACGGCAGCTGCCAGTACACCTCGGCCCGGCTCAACACCTCGGGAAAGTTCACGGCGCAGTACGGCCATGTCGAGGCCCGTATGAAGATCCCGCGCGGGCAAGGCATGTGGCCCGCGTTCTGGATGCTGGGCAACGACATCGGACAGGTCGGCTGGCCCAACAGCGGTGAGATAGACGTGATGGAGAATGTCGGCTACGAGCCCTCGACCGTCCACGGCACCATCCACGGGCCCGGGTACTCGGGCTCGGGCGGCATAGGCGCCGCGTACTCGCTGCCGAACGGCCAGGCCTTCGCCGACGCCTTCCACACCTTCGCCGTGGACTGGGCACCCGACTCGATCACGTGGTCCGTGGACGGCACGGTCTACCAGCGGCGCACCCCGGCGGATCTGGGCGGGAGATCCTGGGCGTTCAACAAGCCGTTCTTCCTGATCCTCAACCTCGCCGTCGGCGGCTACTGGCCCGGCGATCCCGACGGTTCCACCGTGTTCCCGCAGCAACTCGTCGTCGACTCCGTGACGGTGACGACAAGCAACAACTCAGGCGGTACCGGGGTGCCGATCACCGGGCTCGCGGGCAAGTGCGTGGACGTGGCGGGGGCGAACCCGGCGAACGGCACCCCCGTCCAGCTCTACGACTGCAACGGAACCGCCGCTCAGAAGTGGACGGTGGGTTCGGACGGCACGCTGCGCGCACTCGGCAAGTGCCTGGACGTCGTCGGCAACGGCACGGCGAACGGCTCCAAGGTCCAGTTGTGGGACTGCACGGGAGGGCCCAACCAGAAGTGGACGGTCACCGGGGCCCACGACATCGTCAACCCCCAGGCGAACAAGTGCCTTGACGTGACCGACTACAACTCCGCCAACGGCGCCCGGCTGCAGATCTGGTCCTGCTCCGGTGGTGCCAACCAGAAGTGGACGGTCGGCTGATCATCACCGGTCGATCACGATGAAAGGCCCGTCCGCCCGTGCGCGCCGCGGGCGGACGGAGTCGTCGCGGCGGCCCGCCGTGGGTGGGCCTCACGCGTGCGTCGCCGGTGTCGTTCCGGCCCCGCGGCGCACCGCGCCGACCGGTGCACGACGCACCGGACCAGCGCCTAGTGCACGTACCAGGTCAGCTTGTCGCCGCCCACCCAGCGGATCACTTCCGGGTCGTCGAGGTCGTGGACCGGCACTCCGGCCTCCGAGGCGACGTCCAGCACGTCGACGAGCGATCTCGCCCGACCGACCACCTCACCGTCGACTTCCACGATCCGGAACGGGGGCGTGCCGGGCTGGACCCCGAGCACCGTGACACGTGGATGGGAGATGTGCGGGCTTGCTATTTCGGTCATGAATAGAGGGTAGAACGCATCGCGGCTCCTCAGCCGCTGAGGGGTGGGTCTGCGGCCGTCGGGTCGGCCCCGCCCAGGCCGCCCGGCCCCCGGTCCCTCGGCCCGCCCGGGTGACGTCGTCCCCTCCCCGCCCCGCCGTGCGGGCCGGACGCCCCTGGGCAAGGCTGGGGTGAGGAGGTGCCGATGGATTCCGTCGAAGCCCTGGACCGGATCGCGTTTCTGCTGGAGCGGGCCGGGGCCCCGACCTATCGCGTACGGGCCTTCCGCACCGCTGCCGCCGTGCTGTCCGCGCTGCCCCGGCACGAGATCGCCGAGCGCGCCGCCGCCGGGACGCTGGAATCCCTCAAGGGCATCGGTCCGAAGACGGCCCAGGTGGTGCGGGAGGCGCTGGCGGGGCAGACCCCCGGGTACCTGGAGAAGCTGGAGCTGGAGACCGGAGCGCCCCTGACCCACGGCGGCGAGCGCTTGCGGGCATTGCTGCGCGGCGATTGCCATCTGCACTCCGACTGGTCCGACGGCGGCAGCCCGATCGAGGTGATGGGCCGGACGGCCGCGCGGCTCGGGCACGAGTGGGCCGTGCTCACGGATCACTCGCCCCGGCTCACCGTGGCCCGTGGCCTGTCCGCCGAGCGGCTGCGGGAGCAGCTGGAGGTGGTCGCCGCGCTCAATGCGCGATGGGCGCCGTTCCGGCTGCTCACAGGCATCGAGTGCGACATCCTCGACGACGGCTCGCTGGACCAGAAGCCGGATCTCCTGGACCGGCTCGACGTCGTGGTGGTCTCGGTCCACTCCAAGCTCCGCATGGACGCGCGGTCGATGACCCGCCGGATGATCGCCGCTGCGCGCAACCCGCTCGCCGATGTGCTCGGCCACTGCACGGGACGGCTGGTCACCGGGCGCGGTCGCCCCGAGTCCGAATTCGACGCGGAGGCGGTGTTCACCGCATGCGCCGAATCCGGTACGGCGGTGGAGATCAATAGCCGGCCGGAGCGGCTGGACCCGCCGCGGCGGCTGCTGCGACAGGCGGTCGGAGCCGGGGTGCTGTTCGCCATCGACACCGACGCGCACGCACCGGGCCAGCTGGACTGGCAGGTCCACGGCTGCGCCCGGGCCGAGGAGTGCGGGGTGCCTCCCGAGCGTGTGATCACGGCCTGGACCGCCGACGAGCTGCTGGCCTGGACGCGCGAGCGGACGCCACCCACGCGTGTGGTGGGCACCTGACGTGGTACCCGGCCCCGTACACGAGGGAGGACTGGACATGGGACGGGCGGCCGTGTTCGACGTCGACGGCACCCTCGTCGACACCAACCATCTGCACGTCACGACGTGGTGGGAGGCGTTCCGGCAGGCGGGCCACCAGGTGTCGATGCACGCCATCCACCGATCGGTGGGCCTCGGCTCGGAGGATCTGATCGCCCACCTGCTGGGCGGCCGGGACCGGGACGAGGTCGCCCTGCTCGTCGCCGCGCACACGGCCCTGTACGGAACGTTCTTCGACCGTCTGCCGCCCCTCAAGGACGCCGGGCGGCTGCTGCGCAGGCTCGACCACGACGGCTGGAACGTCGTGCTCGCCACGTCGGCCGGCGGGCGGGAACTGTCGGCGCTGCGCCGTGCCATCGGCGCGGATGACGCCATCGCCGCGACGGCGAGCGCGAACGACATGGAGTCAGGCATGCCCGCACCCGAGCCCGTCGAGCACGCCCTGGAACTGGCCGGCGTCCCGCCCGAGGCCGCCGTGTTCGTGGGCGACACCGTCTGGGACATGCGGGCGGGGACGCGAGCGGGGGTGACGTGCGTCGGTCTGCTGTCCGGCGGCATTCCGAGGGCGGATCTGCAGGAGGCCGGAGCCCGGGCCATCTACCGGGATCCCTCACATCTGCTCGCCATGCTGGCGGACAGTCCGCTGGCGCCCGACACCTAGGTCCGACTCTGTATCGGGCACACCCGGGTGGTGAGGTACATCACAGCGAAGTAACCGGTTTTCCGGAACAGCGACCAGTAGTTTCTCGTTGACGCAGCCGTGGGAGCGGACAGAACAGTGTCCCCGGGCCTCATCTCTCGCCCACAGGGACGATCGTTCGGCTGAAGCCCTGTGGAGCCTTTCGCCGAGGGGTGACCGCCGTCCGCGCCCACCACCGACTGCCCCGACCGTGATTCCCCCGTCGCGGTCGGGGCTTTTTCATGACCACCGCAAGGGTGGCGCCTGCTTGAGTTCGAGCGCTCCCGAATTCGCAGCGTGCGCCGCATGAGCACTCCACGCACAAGATCGGATCGGGTTTCGGTGCCAGGAGCACCGCGCCGCCGGCCGTCGTCGAAGCCCGTGGAGTGCTCCAACTGGCCGATCAGAAGATGGATCCTGAGGCCCGACAGGTATGCGCCGTCGATGTCGAGGGCCGTCACCTCGTGGCGCCCCCTCGGCAGTTCGGGCCGGTCGTTCCGCGGTCCGCACCACCTGCTTCGTACCGGCGCCCGCCAGGAAGTACGCGTACGCGAACCCCCACGGCCCCCTTGTCGGACGAGGCCGCGAGTACCGCGGGGAGCATCGGCGAAACTCCCGGGCGGCGTCGTGGCATCCACGGAAATGTGCAGCAGATCGGCGAGGTTCAGCCGCTCAGCGCGGCGTCCTCTCCTCCAGTGCCGTCCGCCATGCCGGCGGCCGCCCCTCACTCGCGGGCTCCGCGCGCCGGCCGCCGCGCGCGAAGAAGTCGGCGAGCGGCAGGATCGCCGCACCGACCGTCACGGCGTCCGGGCCGAGCCGACCGAGGTCGATGGAGACCCGCTCGACCGGATACCGCAGGGCGTACGACGTCGCGTACCGGCGCACTGCGGACAGGAACCTGGCCCCGAGCTGGAGGCCCGCCCAGCCACCGATGAGGATCCGCTCGGGCTGGAAGAGGTTGATCAGGTCGGACAGCCCCGCGCCCAGGTACTCGGCGGTCTCCTCCAGAACGGCGAGCGCGACCGGGTCGGCGTCCCTGCCCTCGGGCGGGAAGGCCGCGGCCAGCATGGCGGTCAGCGCGGTCTCCTCGTCCGTGTTCTCCGGCGGCCGTCCACCTTGCTCGCGCCAGCGGTCGAGGAGCGCCTCCGCGCCCGCGTACGCCTCCAGGCAGCCGAGGGCGCCGCAGCGGCACCGGCGCCCCCTGACCCGTACCGTCAGATGGCCCCACTCCACGGCCCGGCCGCTGCCCACCTTCTCGGTGACGAGGCACGCGCCGACGCCGGAGCCGAAGAGGATCACGACGGCGCTGTGAGCGCCTCGTCCGGCACCGAACCACATCTCGGCCTGGCCCAGGGTCTTGGCACCGTTGTCGATGAAGAAGGGGACGGAGTCCGGGAGCCGGCACGTGGACCGGAGCAGGGACTCGACCGGGACGCCGTCCCAGCCGATGGTCTGGCCGTGCACCACAGCGCCCAGGTCCGGGGTGCGGGCCACGATGCCGGGCACGCCGATGCCCACGCCGAGGAGCCGCTCGGGGGCGATGTCGGCGGCGGCCAGGACCTCGGCGATGCCGTCTCGGATATGACCGACGACGACTTCGACGTCGTACCGCTGGTGCTCCAGGGGACGTTCGGTGCGGGCCAGTTCCGTGAGGGCCAGGTCGAACAGTTCGACGCGGACACGGGTCTCGCCGACGTCGACGCCGATCATGTGGCCGCTGGTGGGCGCAACCCTCAGCAGCGTGCGCGGGCGGCCGCCGTCGGAGTCGACACTGCCGGCCTCCTCCACCAGGCCGTCGGCGACCAGCTCGGCGACCACGTTACTGATGGAACCGGAACTCAGTCCGGTCGCCGGGCCCAGTTCGAAGCGGCTCATGGGGCCGTCGAAATACAGCCGCTGCAGCACCTCGGCGCGATTGCCCCGGCGCAGATCGCGCACGGTGCGCCCGTTCCGCCCGCTCATGTGGCTCCCTCCGACCCGTCCCGACCTGCACGATACCCCTGCGCCGGGCCGGGAAGCCCATTCGTCACCGTCTTAAATCAGACCCTAATTTAAGACATGAGGACGATAGCCTCCGGGTTGGTGCACATGTCACCGGTCAGCCTGCCGCTCGCCGGTCGCGCGCCAGGGGGACCCCCGGGCCCGCTCCCCGCCTCCACGCGGGGCCCCCTCGCCGCCGTGAGCGACTCTGCCTGGTGAACCCACGGTGACATACTCCCCTTTCCGCGCTCACAGGTGCATGCGGCCGGGGCCGACCATGGCGTGTCGCCCGCGCCTACGGCCGACCGGTCGATCTCGGCGTCCGGCGTGCGGGTCGAGGGACTCGGGCTCGCAGGTGCGCGCCTAGTATCCGGCCGTGGTGTCGACCCTTGAAGAACTCGTGGAGATGCAGCGTGCGGCGAACGACGCGCAGGCGACGGCCGACGAGCTGCGCGAGAAATACGGTCCGCCCGCTGCCACCCCCTGGACCAAGCAGCAGACCGACCTGTACGAGACCGCACTACGTGCCTGGCGGGACCTCGACCGGGACCTTCAGATCGAGATCACCGAGCATGCGAAGGAGCACGGCAGACCGCGCCGCGAGATCGAGGCGGAGGTGAACGCGAAGGCGAGGCAGCCGGCCGAGGACGCCTGACCGTCCCTGTGCCCGGCCCCCGGCACCGTCAGGGACGAGCGAGATCGACCCGCCAGTCGTTGGACGTGATCCAGTGCCCCTTCGGGTACTCGACCGCGACCGGTCCGAGCAACTCGAAACCGGCCTTGCGGCACACGGTGTTCGACGCGCGGTTCGCGACGTCGGGAAACGCGTGCAGATACCGGTGCGTCCCGCTGCCCCTCGCCACTTCGACGATCTCCCTCGCCGCCCGCGCGGCGAGGCCCCGCCCCTGGAACTCGGGCAGCACCCCCCACCCGGTCTCCCACACCGTGGTGTCCCGCCAGGTCCGCTCCCAGAATCCGATGGAGCCCACCGTCTCACCGGTCTCCGCCAGCGACACCCGGTACATCCGCCCGGCCCCCGGCGCGAGATAGCGCCGATGACGTGCCACGAGCTGCTCCTCGGTCTCGGGGCCGCCGAGGTGCTCGGTCATCTCGGCGGAGTTGGTCCTGCGCAGCAGCCAGAAGTCGCCTTCTGCCCAGGGTTCGAGCCTCACCCGCAGCGTGTCCGTGGTGTCCATGGCGCCCACCCTAGGGCGGGGGTGTGACAACCGGCCCGCGTCGCGCCGGGACCGCCGGATCCCGCCTACGCCCCGGCCGTGTCGCCTTCCGGTGCGACGACGGCCGTGGCGGGACGCCGGGCCGCCTCCGCCGTCCCCGCGCCCGCTGGCGCCCCGAGTCGGGCGAGGCAGTGCCACACCATCTTCACGTCCTGCACCGCGTACCGGCCCGTGCGCGAGGCGTCGCCGATGATCCGGGGATCGAGGTGCCCGCGCTCGGCGATGCGCTCCCCCAGACGGACGTACTCCGGGCCGCGGTAGTCCGCGTGGTGGCGCAGTTCCGCGACGGACAGCCGGTATCCGGGGTGCCACTCCAACGGGCACGGCAGACGCCGCGCGGCTGCCTCGACCGGGGTGTCGTGGTAGCCACCGTCCAGGACCAGGGCCTCCACGTCCCGCTCCAGGACGACGGGGCCGTGCACCTGAGCCTCGATGTAGTCGTTGAGGGCGTCCTGGTCGTCGGCCTCGGCCAGTTCGAGCAGGTGCATCCCGGCGGCCACCCCGAAGTCGGTGGGCTCGGCCGCGCTGTCCGGGTAGCAGAACGTGGCCCTCTCGAGCGCCGCGGCGGTGAGCCGGAAATGGGAGGAGCCGAAACGGGGTGCCGCACCGACCACTTGACGGCGGAAGTTCAGCGCGCCGTACACCGGCCGCTCGTGAGCGGGCGCGTGGTCGTACGCCCGTGCGAAGATCCGGCTTTCCCAGCGCCAGCGGTCGCCGCCGCGGTGGGCCGTGAGCCCGCCGTTGCCGATACCGGTGACGAACTGCGAGCGGTACACGCCGTCCTCGGCCATCGCCTCGAGGATCGGCCGCCCGCGCACGAGCCGGTCGGGGTGGAAGTTGAGCGTCAGCCGCAGACTTCTGCTCAGTCCGGGTCCCGAGGAGCGGGCCGCGACATGACGCAGGGCACGGCCAGCGGCCGTGCCGAGTCCCCCGTCGTAGAAATCCATTGACGCTCCCCCCACGAAGCTGGATAGCTTAGCCATAAACCTAATACCCCTAGGTTCGCGTACGCCCCTGGAGGACTCCTCATGAGACCACTCTCCGAGCAGGACATCCGCAACTCATTTGTCAACTGCTCAAAGGGGGAGGCGAAGCGCCTGTCGATACCTCGGGACCTCGGTGAACGCCCCTGGGACGACCTGGACTTCCTGGGCTGGCGCGACCCTGGGGCACCTGATCGCAGTTATCTGGTCACCGAACAGCCCGACCGGCTCGTCGGCGTCGCGCTGCGCTTTCCGTCGTCGCAACGCGGCTTCCTGCACCGGAGCATGTGTTCGCTCTGTCTGACCACCCACCCGGGGAGCGGCGTGTCCCTGATGACGGCACGCAAGGCGGGAGCGGCCGGGCGCGAGGGCAACTCGGTGGGTGTCTACATGTGCACCGACCTGGCGTGCTCCCTGTATGTGCGTGGCAAGAAGGTGCCCGAGGCCGGGCTCCGCTTCGAGGAGAGCCTCAGCATGCAGGAACAGATCGACCGGATGGTGGCCAATCTGTCCTCCTTCCTCGGCAAACTGCACGTCTGACCCCTCCCGGCCGGGCCGGGAAGGCTCAGACGCGGGCGAGCCCACCACCGATGCCCGCCCGGCGTTCGGAATCGGCCGCGGAGGTGGCCCCGACGGCGCGGCCGCCACCCGACGCCGACGCCGCCGAGCAGGGCCGACACTCCTCCCGGTGACGTGCGTACACGCTCCTTGTGTGGCTGGATACGTTCGTCGCCCGGGTGGAACGGGAAGGCCCCTAGGGATGCGAGATGTGCGTGATGCGTGGGCGACGACATCCGCCCGGATCGGAAGGTGGCACCGGCAGCCCGAGGTAGTCCAGGCGGTGCGCTCGACTGCTGCAGCGACCCTCGCGTATGTGATCGCCCTGCACCTCAGTCCCGAGGCGGCGCCGCTGACGGCGCCGCTGACGGCCCTGCTGGTCGTCCAGGTGACGCTTTTCGCGACGATCACCAACGGTGTGCGCCGGGTGAACTCCGTGGTGGCCGGTGTCGTCATCGCCATCGGTTTCAGCATTCTGGTGGGTCTGACCTGGTGGAGCCTTGCCCTGATCATCCTGGCCTCACTGGCCGTGGGTCATCTGGTACGGGTCGAGGAGTACGTGCCCGAAGTGGCCATCAGCGCCATGCTGATCCTCGGTGTGACCCAGGTGGGCAGTACGGCGTGGGCGCGGGTCCTGGAGACCCTGATCGGTGCGGTCGTCGGCTTGGGGATCAACCTCCTCGTCGCTCCCCCGGTGTGGGTGACTGCCGCCGGGGAGTCGATCGAGGCGATGGCACGGCGCGTACGGCAGCTGATGCTGCGCGTCGGAGAGGAAGCCGCAGGGAGCACACCCGCCTCGCAGGCGACCGCACGGTTGTACGAGGCGCGCCGGCTCGACCATGAGATCGTCGGGGTGGACGCGACGCTGCGGCAGGCCGAGGACAGCCTGAAGCTCAACCCCCGGGTCCGCGAGGGGCTGCTCCACCGCATCGTGCTGCGCACCGGGCTCGACACGCTCGAGATCGTCACGGTGGTGCTGCGAGTGATCGCGCGTACCCTCGCCGATCTTGCGAAGGAGCGGGAAGGCGAGCCGCTGTTCGAGCCCGCGATCGGGGCGACGCTGGAGCGGCTGCTGTCCGAGATCGGCGACGCCGTGGTCAGTTTCGCGGTGCTGGTCACCACCGATGTCAGCCGCAGCGCCGAATCGGCGGAGGCCAGGCTGGCAGAGGAGCTGATCACGGCGGGCGCGACCCGCGACAAGCTGGCCCAGCTGCTGCGGGAGGAGGTCCAACGGGACACCCGTCAGTGGCAGTTCCACGGCGCGATCCTGACCGAGGTCAATCGCATCCTGGACGAGATGGACACCGAGCACCGCACCCGTCGGCTGCTGGAGGAACTGGACCACAACGCCCGGGAGCAGCGCGAGCGCAATCCGCGCCTGGCCAGACTGCGGGACCGTGCGCGCGCTCCTCGCTTCGCCCGGTTGCGCGGTCTTCTGCCGGGCCGGAACCGTCGGGGCTCGCCCTGACGTTCTAGGTGAGGACGAACGATCCGGGCGGGGAAGGGGAGTGCGCATGGAAGCGGTGCGGATCGACGGGGACTCCCTGCTGCTGCCGGGGGGTGTACGGGTCCGCTTCATGCGGACACTGCGGCTGCCGGAGACGGGCACGCACGCGCTGCCGCCGGGTCTTGGCCAATTCCCGGTCCGCCGGGTCGAGGACTACCCCGGAACGGTGCCCGCCGAGTGGCGGGCGCGCGGTGGCGTGATGCTGCCGGTCTATCTGCGCGAGGCCATGTGGCTGGGCTTCGGCACCTCGGAGCCCGCCGCGCTGCAGGTGGGCGTGGGCAAGGTGTGCGCGATCTCGGGCAAGGACTGGAGCTCCCGCCTGAGGCGCCGTCCGCAGAACTACGTCGTGCTGCCGCGCCAGCCGTGGCTCGACGGGATCAATTCCGGCAAGGGGACGGTCCGGCAGTTCGTGGCGGTACCCCTCGGCCTCGGCGCCACGGTCGAGGGCCAGGTCACCGGCGAGGAGACGTGGGGCGGCATCCAGCTGCAGACCTTCCCCCTCAAGGAGGCGCCGCTC
Source organism: Streptomyces chiangmaiensis (assembly GCF_036281785.1). Taxonomy (NCBI): domain Bacteria; kingdom Bacillati; phylum Actinomycetota; class Actinomycetes; order Kitasatosporales; family Streptomycetaceae; genus Streptomyces; species Streptomyces chiangmaiensis. The sequence continues at coordinate 44,669 of NZ_JAYWVC010000030.1, forward strand.
GCCCAGTGGCGGGAGGAGGGACGGCGCAAGCGGGAACGTGCGATCAAGGCGGCTCCGTCGGCGCCCTCCGGGCCGTACGGGGGACTTCCGCCCGCCGCCCCGGGCGCCGTACCGGCGCCTGCGGCCATGGCCGCCCCTGGGGGTGCCCCGCGCAGCGCTCCCGCCATGGGGCTCGGTGTCGGCGGGTCGATGCGGCAGGAGGTCTACAAGGACGACTGGCTGGCCGGAAGCTGGGTGAAGGAGCCCGCGGGGCGGGTGTTCGTCCATCTGGTGACGCCCCCGCAGTGGCGCCGGATCACGGGAGAGGCGCCGCCCCCGTCACCGGTGGACCGCGCGGCGTACACGCAGGCCGGGCTGCCGTGGTTCGATTACTACGACCAGGACGGCGAGGACCTCGCGCCCACGGACGCGCTCGATCAGGTCAAACCGGTCGGCGACTGGCTCGGCGACGACCACGAGCCGTGGCGGGAGCCCTCGTCGCACCAGGTGAAGCCACTGGGCGACGCGCCGGGCAAGCCGATCGAGGACGGCGACTGGTAGCCGCGTCCGTTGCGGCGGACGCAACGGAAGTTGCCCGCCTTGCACCTGACGGTCGATGCGCGCCATGGTGGCTGTGACAGCTGAGGCCATCGAATCTCGAGGGGCGGCATGGACAGGCGTGCGAAACCGACGCGGACTTCGCTCGGCGGGGGCTGGAGCAGGCGCCGCTTTCTCGGCGCCGCCACGGCCGCCACCGCGATCACCACGATACCGGCGCCGGTATCGCCCCGGCAGTCGTCGGCCGCGCCCGGGAGCACTCCGGCCGAGGAGCCTTCGCCGCCTCGTCGGCCCTCCGGTCCCCGGCTGCTTTTCGTCGGCACGTACACCTCCGTCGAGGGCGGCGGCAAAGGCATCGGCCTGGCCACGTACGACCCGGTGACCGGCCGGATCACCGGCACCGGAACGCTGACCGGGGTGGCCGACCCCTCGTATCTCGCCGTGCATCCGGACCGGCACACGCTCTATGCCGTCGACGAGCAGGAGGCCGGCAGTGTGACGGCCGTACGCCTGCCCGGGCACCAGATCCTCGGTACCCGGAGCACCGGTGGGGCGGGACCCTGCCATCTGTCGGTGCATCCGAGCGGGCGCTGGCTCCTCAGCGCCAACTACGCCTCGGGCAGCGTGGCCGTGCATCGTGTCGAGGCCTCGGGCGCGCTCGGTGAACGCACCGATGTCGTCACGCACTCCAGCCCGCCGCCCGGGCCCGGCCAGCAGGGACCGCACGCCCACCAGATCGTCACCAGCCCCGACGGCGGCCATGTGCTCGCTGTCGACCTGGGCACCGACACCGTCTACACCTACCGTCTCGACCCGTCGAAGGGAACGCTCACCGAGGGCTCCCGGGCACACACCCGACCGGGGGCGGGCCCGCGGCATCTCACGTTCCACCCGAACGGCCGCTTCGCCTATCTGGCCAACGAGGTCGACGACACTGCCGTCGTCTGCGCCTACGACCCGCCGAGCGGGCGCCTCAGTCCGGGCGACCCGCAGTCCACGGGTACGGGCGAGGGCACCAACTATCCGGCGCAGTTCGTGGTGACCGCCGACGGGTCGTACGCCTACCTCGCCAACCGCGGCCACAACAGCCTGACCCGGTATGCGATCGAGGCGGGCGGCGCCCGGCTGCGCCTGTTGGACACGGTGCCGGTGGGTGGGGACTTCCCACGTCATATCGCGCTGTCCCCGGACGGCCGGTTGCTGTTCGCGGCGAACCAGCGGTCGGGCACGGTCACGGTCTTCCACGTCGACCGCGCAAGCGGCGAACTGCGGCTCGCGGGCGAACCGTTCGCCTCACCGGTCGCCGTCTGTGCGCTGCCTCTGTAGCGCACGGGGACAGGCGCGGGCGGCCTGCGTGAGCAGGGCGTGCATCCGTTCGGTCAGCTGCGCGACGTCGGCGGCGGGCCGATGGAAGGTCAGGCGTACGTCACCGTGGTCGCGCGCTCGCTCGATGCGCAGGGTCAGCCCGTGGCGGTCGACCGCGAGCGGCCGGACGCGCACGGCGCCGTGCAGGCTGTCGGACTCGACGAGGCGGGTGAGGCGCTCGACGGCATCCGGGTGGGCGTCGGCGAGGTGGGTGAGCAGCCTGGCCTCGGCGGTGGCGAGCGGATCGGGCTCGGCGACCGCGTACTCGTCCGGGTCCACGACGACCACGCCGTTCGGTCGGCGCAGTGCAATGCGCGTCGGCCGGAACTCCAGATGCCCTTCTTGGGGCACGCACGAGCCGGCCAGCCAGAGTCGGGCCCGGATCCGGCACCGTACGGGGACGGGCGCGACATCCGCGAACTCCAGCACCGTGGACGGCTCTCCGCGCGGTGCGCAGATCGCCGCGGTGAGCAGCGCGCTGTCCTCGGGCAGGTGCAGCCGCACCCGGCCGTCGGCGGTGACGGTGTGCGCGCCGACCGCCTCCTCCCTGCCGGTCTCCATGGTCACCGCGCAGGAGCACGCCGCGGCCAGAACCGAGCGGGCGCGTTGCGCCGCAGCGGGCGCGGCCGTCCAGTCATGACGGTCACCCATCCTCAACCTCCTTAGGTAAGCCTTGCCTAAATTATCGGAGATCGGGGCGCACGCCAACCGGGCGCATGAACCTGAACGGTTGCGGTCAGCGCGCGATGACTCCCAGCAGCGCGCCGGCACCGGGATCCGCAGGCGTGGAGTGCCGACGCGGAGCGGTTCGACCCCGACCGGTTCGACGCGAAGGCGGTACGGGCCCGGCCCGCGCACACCTTCAAGCCGTTCGGGACAGGGGCTCGGGCCTGCAACGGGCGGCAGTTCGCGCTGCATGAAGCAACCTTGGCGCCGGGCCTGCCGCTGCGCCGCTATGAGCTGCGACCCGATCCCGGCCACCGGCTGCGCGTGGCGGAGCGGCAGACGCTGATGCCGAACGGGCTGCGGCTGCACCTCGACCGGCGGGCCGCTGTGGTGCGCACCCCGGCCCCCGTGGAGGTCGCGTCGTCACTGGCGCGCTGTCCAGTGACCGGGACGCGTGACTGACGCCGGGAGCCTGGTGCCCACGCTGCCACGGGCGGCGTTGATCTGAGGCTGGGTCAGGAAGAAGGCGCCGGTCAGATCGGCCTCGGTGAGGTCCGCGTCCCGCAGATCGGCGCCGATCAGATCCGCGCCGCGCAGGTCGGCAGCCGTGAGGTCGGCGGCGATGAGCAAGGCGCCGCGCAGACTGGTGCCCCTCAGGTCGGCGCCCTTCAGCCGGGCTCCGATGAGGTCGGCGCCCCGCCGATCCGTGGCGCGCCGTCCGCTCCCGGAACGGACGAGCTCACTGGTGCGCAGCAGCAGCACATTGACCTTCTGCCGGTGCGTGCCCACGTCCAACTCCCCCAGCTCTTCAGGGGTCAGCACTGTGAGCCGTTCGGTCTCCTGCAGCAGGCGGCCCAGTTCGCCGCCGACCGGGCGGGCGGCGGGCAGGCTGAGCGCCTCGGTCAAGTACCAGAGCATTTCATGCAGTTGGCGCACGACGGGGAAGACGTCGAACATCCGCCGGGCGTGCTCCGGGCCTCCCGACCGCCAGTCCCGGCCGCCGAAGGTGATCTGGGAGACCTTCTGTCCGGCGCCGAAGCAGTCGTAGACCGTGCAGCCGAAGAAGCCGCGCGGCCGCAGCTCGGCATGGACCCCACAGCGGAAGTCCTCCCCGAGGTTCCGGCAGGGTGTGCCGGCGTCCTTGTCGACCGCGAAGTCCGCCGAGCGGGCGAAGGGCAGTGCGACACAGCACAGGGCGAAGCAGCGGCCGCAGTCGGCGCGCAACTCGGAAAGGCCGACGGGGGTGGCGTGCATGCCGTTCACCCTAACGACCTCGTCCCCCGCAGCGGAAACCCGTTTTTGGGCCGGCCTGCGCGTGGCCGGCAGGGCAGCAGGTGTCCCGGACGGTGTGCGGTACACCGCCATGAGGCCGCGGCGACCCCTCACATCCAGTCGTCGGGTCCCGGGTCTCCGCCCGCCGCCACGGTGGCAAGCCGATCCACGTAGTGCACCCAGCCCTCCTCGTGCGCGGCGCAGGCCTCCGGAGTGGGCAGACCCCGGTGGACCAGGCGCAGCAGGGTGCCCGCGGCCACCGGTTCAAGAGTGATCTCGACCGTGGTCGAGCCGGACGGCAAGGGCATCCCGCCCTCCGCCCAGCCCCAGGTGAAGACCAGCCGCTTGGGCGGGTCGACCTCGACGAACCGGCCCTCGGCCACGTTCTCGCCGGTGATCGTCGTGCGATAGGCACCACCGGGCTCGAAGCGGAACTCGCCGTCCTCGCCCATCCAGGACAGCCATCTGTCCCGGTCCGTGAAGAAGGAGAACACCGTCTCGGGCCGTGCGGCGATGAGCCGCTCCACCGTGACCACATTCCCGCTCATGGGCTCGCCCCTTCGGAGTGATCGCGCCCCTCTTGCTCCGCCGCCTCCGCCAGCTCGGCCAGCGTGTCCAGCTTGGCGGACCACATGGACCGCAGATAGTCCGCGAGCGGGCCCAGGGCCTCATGGTCGGCGCGATAGAAGCGCTTCTTGCCTTCCCGGCGCAGCGTGACCAGGCCGGAGTCCCGCAGCACCTTCAGATGCTGTGAAACGGCCCCGAAGGTGACATCGAACCGCTCGGCGATCTCGCCCGCGGACAGCTCCGCGTCCCAGACCAGGCGCAGAATCTCGCGCCTTCTGGGTTCCGCGACAGCCCGCACCGCATCCATGAGGTCATTTTAGCCGCCGCTACAGCTTGCCAGCGAGCGTCGCATCATTTTAGTCTCCACTAAAGCGAAATCCGACCGGAGAAGGAGCACACGTCATGGCAGACATCGCGATGCAGCTGCACATCGAGGCCGAACCGGACACCGTCTATACGGCGATCTCCACCACCGACGGCATCCACGGCTGGTTCACCACGACCGCCACCGCCGACGAGGGCGTGGACGGTGTGCACGAACTGCGCTTCCCGGGCGTCCCGGAGGCATGGCGCCTGCGCATCGCCGAGGCCGAGCCGGGCAAGCGACTCGTCCTGACCGGCGAGAACGGGCCCTGGACCGGCACCGTCCAGACCTACGAGCTGCTGCCCCGCACCGAGGGCGGCGTCACCCTGCGTTTCACCCACGGCGGCTTCCCCGCCGTCGACGACGCCTACCGGGACTTCACCTACGGCTGGGCCACGAAGTTCGTCCAGCTCAAGACCTACGCCGAGACCGGCGAGCCCGCGCCCTTCTTCACCCGCTGAACCGGCGCCCGACCCCGCCCGCACGACCACCACCGCCGGACCCGCCGGCACACCCGAGGGAGGACCTCCATGAACCCCGACCACAGCACCCTGTACCCCGCCATCAGGGAATGCGCCGACGCCGTCGCCGCCACGGCCACCGGCATCTCCGTCGAACAGCTCGACGATCGCACCCCCTGCGAGAAGTTCACCGTCGCCGAACTCCTCGACCACCTCGGTGGGGCCCTGTCCTCGTCCGTGCGGGCCGCCCGAAAGGAGCCGCAGCCGGGCGACGCCGTCCCGCCCGCGATGTCACCGGACGCCCTCGCGAAGGCCGCCGCACTCGCCGCGGCCGCCTGGGCGGACCCGGCGGCCTACCAAGGGGTCACCGAGTTCGGGCCCGGCGAGATGCCGGCCGCCTTCGCGGCTGCCATCACCCTGCAAGAACTCGCCCTGCACGGCTGGGACCTCGCCCGCGCCACCAACCGGCCGTTCGCCCTGAGCGAGGACACCTCGCGGGTCGCCCTGGGGGTCGTCGAGCAGATCGCCGACCAGGCTCGCGCCACCGGCGGCTACGGCGCTCCCCTGCCCGTGTCCGCAGCCGCCCCGGCCTTCCACCGTGCGCTCGCGGCGAGCGGGAGGAACCCCGAGTGGGACAAGTGAACATGCGAGCCATGAAAAGGGGGAACTGACCGGCCCGAATCTTCGGGCTGCCTTCTGGGACGTCGCGCAGCGTTACCGGTGTTCGGCTGGGGTAGGGAGGCGCCAGAGCCAGAGTTCGGACATGACACCCGCGAAGACGCGGACGTCGTCGTCCGGCCAGGCTCCGATGTTGAGGCCGTAAGGCCATTCGATGTCGGCGATGCCGCCGAGGAGGTCTTGGCGGAGGGCGATCAGGGTGCCGTCGGCTGAGAGGGACATCGTGTCGCGGCCGTCGTAGACGAAGGCGACGTCGGTCCAGCGGCCGGTGGTGACGATGCCGGGCGGGGTGCTGAGGACGTACCACTTCAGGCCGGCGTAGACGGCGCCGAGCAGCGCGCCGTCGGGCTCGATGGAAAATGAGAACGCCAAGTAGCCCTCGATGAGAGTGCGGCGTTCGGAGAGGGCGTCGGCGCGCAGCCTGACACGGGCGCGTATGCCGCCGAGGTTGGTGAGGCTGGGGGCGGGGAACACGACGACGCGGGTACTGCGACCGTCGAACGGCAGGCCGTCCGGGTTTGGTGATGTGGTGCTGTATCCGTGGTTGCCGTATCCGGATGTGTCGGCACAGGTCCCGGACGTGTAGTCGTGGTGGACGACCAGTTCGAAGTCCCCCATCACGGCCACCAACGGTAGGCGGCGGAGATCGCTGCGGCCAGGTCGACGAGCCCTTCTGGTCCCGCCAGTTCCAGCAATCCGGGGAGCAGACCGGGCGCTGACTCCAGCAATTGTGCCCGAGTGCCGGCCGACAGCAGTCGCAGCACGGTTCGCACGTGGTTCAGGACGTCGAACTCACCTGCCGTAACGAGTGGCCCCGTCATGCGCGCCAGAGCGCGTCCCCGCCCGACGGGGTGCGGCAGCGTTTGAGCCAGCGCAACGGCCCTTGCCACGGCCTGCTCAGGGAGCGGCGTCAGCTGGATCAGCGCTGCCTCTCGGTTCTCAGCGGGAAGCGTTGCGATCAACTCAAGTGCCTCTGCGGTCCAGCGTCGTTGCCCGAAGACAAGTGCGACCGCCGTGGTGGCTTGTGCCGACACGAAAGTATCGGTGATCTCGTTGAGCGCCGCTCGAGTTCGTTCCAGGCCCTCCCGCTGTGCCGCCTGGAGCTTGGGCAACGCCGCGATCCTCCCGTGCGGATCGGCGATCTCGGTATGGGTCGCGCGAGTTTGCTCCAGGTCGGCTGTGGCTGCCGCTCCGCTCTCCAGGAACACGGAGATGTGTTCGTCGGGATCGGTGAGGGCGGTGCGGGCTTGTTCCAGGATGCTCGAGATCGCTGATTCGATGCGCAGGAGTGTGGCGACACGGGTGCCGGGGTCGGTCAGAGCGGTGACTTCGGCGTATGCGGCAGGGAGGTTGACTGTGCGGGCGAAGATCTCGGCGCGCCAATGAGGGGATGGGAGGGTGGTGGCCAGTGCTGTGGCCAGGTCGGGGTGGCCTGAGGCGGCCAGGCCGGTGGCGGTGCGTAAGGCGCCGGTCATTCTCCAGTAGGGATCGTGAATCGTCTTAAGGAGCTCTTGGGCCTCGTCGGGGCGGTTCAGGTGGGCCAGTCGGGCGGCCAGAGCCGCGGTCGCGCAGTGCTGGGTCTCAACATCGTTGATGGCGGTGACGGCTGCGCGGGCGGACGGGATCAGGGGTCCAGGTAGGCCGGGGAGCAGGTCTTTGAGGATGCGGGCGCCGCCCGTATCCAGTACCGATACGGCGATCTCCAGGGCCTTGGCGAGGAGCGAGTCGCGCTGGTCGGGGGTGGAGTGGTTGGCGATCGCACCAAGGACGGCGGCGTGCCAGTCTCGGGGCAGGTCGGCCAGGATCGGGGTGAGGGAGCCGGGGGCGGTCGGCAGAGCGAGGCAGGCGGCGTGTGCCCTCAGCACCGAGCCGCGGGTGACGGCGTCCGGGATGGCCGCAGTGGCGTGGATTGCCTGGTCGGCGACGTCGGCATGGGCGGCGATCGCGAAGAGGGCACGGGCGCGGGCCTCGGTGTCCTGGATCCCGAGGGCACAGGCCAGGGCCGAGGCGACGGTGCCGGTCGCGGCCAATTCGGCCACGATCGCGCCGAGCGTGGCGGTGAGCGCTTCCCGGTCGCCGACCAGGAGGGAGATGTCGAGTGCTGCGCGGAGTACCGGTTCGCGCTGCGGTGCCGTTCGCGCCGATTCGGTGAGGAGTTCGGCCCGCCAGCGGGGGGAGCGAACGAAGCGGCTGCCGTCGACTCCTTGACCGGGCGGCAGGCCGAGCATGAGTGTCGCGCGGCCGCGGCTGGTCCGCCTGCGGTACTGCGCGAGGAACTCCACCGGGTCGCTCGGCTCGTGCGGGTCCGCCGTGGTCACGTGGGCGGCGGGGAAGGTCTGGCCCAGCGCGTCCAGGCCGGCCTGCGCAATGTCCCGTTCGTACTGGCGTCCCAAACCTGCGGCGATGCGTCGTAGATCCTCGATGTGTGCGGGTCCGGCGACTTCGGCCAGGCGCAACAGTTCGCCTGTGCGCCAGTAGCCGTCGGGTACGAGTTGGACGCTTGCAAGGGCCTCCCGGACCGCTTCGGTGCGCAGATTCCCGGGCAGCCGAGGCAGCAGCGCGCAGAGTGATTCGGCTCTGATCCGTGCGTCCGACATCTCTCGGGTCAGTTCCAGCGCCTGTGGCGCCGTGACAATCCGGTGCTCGATGAGCATGGCCAGCAGCTCGCTGGGCACGTTACCCGCCACACTGTCGACGGAGGCCGCGATCAGTGCGTACCTCAACTCGAGGGCGAGGCTGCGGGACACGGTCGGTGCTCGTTCGGCCTGACCCCAGGCTCGCTGGACGTCCAGTGCGTATCCGGCGAACTCGCGGCGGGCTCGGTGCGCTTCGTACCAGGCGTTGGCTGTCTCCTCGGCGTGGTCGTCGCGAGGCCATTCGAGTGCCATGAGGCTGTGTAGGACGGCGTCCTGGCTGGCATGGACGAGGTGAGCGGCCAAGTGCCGCAGCCCATAGCCGCCATCGAGGGCAGCGGCTTCGCCGCGCAGTCGTGGCAGCCCGTGGAGAAGATCGCCCCAGGCGGCAAGGTAGCGTTCGGCGATGCGCCGGTGGGCGTCGCGCTGAGCACGGTTCAGGCGCTCAACGAAGAACCGTTCGGCGCTGGTCAGTGCTGTTCCGTCCACCTGACTGGCGATGAATTCGCCGAGGCTGTCGTGGAAAGCCGCGTACCGCTCGTCGGCTCCCTCCCCGGTGACTTGGAGGAAGGGCCGCCACTCGTCGCCGACAAGGTCGGCGGCCCGGGAGGGGTCGGGGCAGCGACTCATCGTGCACAGCAGGTCGAGGGTCAGCGGCTCCCGCGCGGCGGTGATCGTGACGAGCAGTGGCAGATCGACCGCCGACCAGGTGCTCTCGTGGGCTTGCTGCCACTCTCGCCAGAACCGTGCGTAGTAGTGCCACAGGCCGATCGGCAGCGACGACAGCTCGTCGGGGCTGCGGGCTCCGGTCCGCAACTCGGCCAGCACATATCGGAGAACCAGCCACACCCCGCCGCACCAGTTCACGAGCCGGTCGACCACCGCCACAGGGTCGGCCACTCGCTCGGCGAGGCCTGGCGTGCGGAGGGCCCGCTCCAGGTAGGCGCGGATGTCGCTCTGGTTGTCGCGGCTTTCAGGTCGGATCCGGACGACTCGGCGTGGTGCGGTCACCACCATCGGGATGTGGCTCGTGCGTTGTGTGGCCAGCACGTAGACACCAGCGGGCAGGTCGGCCGGCAGCGACAGCGGGTTTTGGTAGGGCAGCGTGGCCGTCTCGTTCAGTCCATCGACGGCGATGACGATCGGTTCCCCGGGCCGCGTCGCATCCCGTTTGTCTGCTGCCTCGAAAAGGACCTCGGTGAAAAAGTCAGGCCGGGAGGCATTCGCCGGCAGCACCCCGCCAACCGCCATCATGTCGAGGTCCCACGCCCGGATCAGCTGAGCGGAGAGGTTCCGTAGCGCCACTCCCACATCGTTCACGTCGGGCATCAGCCGTACGAAGTGATGCACGTACCGCCGTTCCCGTGCGACCCAGGCGAGGAACGCGGTCTTTCCCATCCCGGCCTCCGCCTCGATGAGCAGATAGCCGCGGTCGTTGGTGGCCAGGAAGGCGTCGACGGCCTGCACGAGCCAGGCGCGCCCGGTGAAGTCCTTGAGCGTCAACTCCCGGTATAGCGCCCGGGGGTTGAGGTAGGCCTCAGCAAGGCGCTGGTACTGTCCGACGAAGAACTGGTTGACACCTCCGGTGACGAAGATGCTGTTGATCGCGTCTCCCCCGATCGCGATCGACCCGGCCCCTTCCGCGTGCACGGTCACCGGCAACTCCCGGGCAGGCAAGGCGCACACAACAGGAACACGGTGTCGCCCCCTTCGGCACGCGGCAGTTTCCTCCCACTTTCCCACTCCAACGGTCCTTCTTGATGAGAAAGTAGGAAACCTGTTGAGCGCTATGGACCACGGGGGAAGGGCTCAGGGTGCCAAGACCAAGCGTTCTCTACCTCACTCATCACCTACCCTGGCCGGCCTGCAGCGGGGGGCGGTTACGCGAAGGCCAGCTCCTGCACCGGCTGTCCGCCGACTTCGACATCGAGGTCGTCGCCGTCTCAAAGGATCCCCGTCTCGACCACGCACATCTCGGCGACGCAGAGGCAGCCGGTGTGCGGGCCCGAATCTTCCCGGCGTCGCCGGCCACCGCGCCGGGCCTGAGCTCACACGTGCGTCGCCATCAGTCGCAGCCAGCCCGACGCTACCTGGCGGACCGACTCGCCGCTGCCCCGCCGACCGCGGTGCATGTCGAAGGCCACTACCTGTTCCCTTTGCTGCCGCAACACCCTCATAGCCAAACGCTGATCGTCGAGCACAACATCGAATCGCAGCTCCTCGAACAGCAAGCCGAGTCCGAAGGCGACGTCGCCCTACTCGCCGATGCCGTTCTCACCCGCCGTACTGAGCAGGCCTGCTGGCGGTCGGCGTCTGCCGTCGCCGCGGTCACCGATGACGACGCCGCCCACATCCGCGCCGCTCTCGCAGGACAACCAGTTCCAGTGATCCCCGGTGGCGCAGACCACTTGGACTACTTGCAGGCAGGTTCCCCCTCGGTCGCCCCAAGTGACGCGGGACGGATCGCGTTCGTCGCCAACTTCGGATACCCGCCGAATCTGGACGCTGCCCAGCTCATCCTCGACGAGATCCTCCCCGGCGTCTGGGCTCGCTGCCCCGAAGCGACCATGACCTTCACCGGCATGTATCCGCCTCCCTGGCTGCATGCGGCCGCCGCCGATCCACGAGTTGCCGTCACCGGCTTCGTCCCTCAGGTGACCGATTACCTTGACGCCGCCGATGTGGTCCTGTGCCCGCTGCGCATCGGCGGAGGCGTCAAGATCAAAGTGTTGGAGGCGCTGGCGCGGGGCCGGGCCGTGGTCACCACACCCGTCGGTATGCAGGGCCTGCGGCAACTGCCCGAAGGCTCCGTCGTCGAATGCCTCGACGTTCCAGCGATGATCGACGCCTGTGTCCGGCTGCTGCGCAGCCCCGCCGATCGGGAACTGCAAGAGAAGCGATCACTGCTGGCCGTCCGTCATCTGCCCACCTGGGACACCTCGGCCGAGTTGCTGGCAGCCACCTGGCACAGCCTGGCTGCTTCCCCCGACCCTACGCTTTTGACGGCCGGATCATGAGTGTCGTGCTGCACGTCATCTGCTCGCAGCGGGAGGGAGCGATCGGCGGATCCGACCTGCACGTCATGGATCTGGCGGCAGCCCAGCAGCGACATGGAAAGTGGCAACCGCTCGTTCTCGCCCCGCGCGCCAACCGCGACTACCTCGAACGACTGGCTGCGGCCGGCCTGACAGTCCTGCCGCCCCTGCGGCCCGGCTGGCTGTGGCGACTGCCCGCAGCTCGGGATATCGGCCTAATCCATGGGCACGGCTACGAGGCCAACTACCTGATCGCGGTGTTGCGGACGCTCTCGAGCGCCTGGGCTCAGCTTCCCAGCGTCGCTACTGCGCACGGCTGGATCGAGACCACCCCATGGAATCGCGTCAAATCGCACTGGGACCGGCTCAGCATGCGCTCGGCCGACCTACGGATCGCCAGCGCACACGCCCACCTACCACGCCTGCGGGCCGCCTGCGGCCCCTCGGTCGCGCTGCACAACGGCGTCCCCGTACCGGACATCGCCGACGGCCCTGCCTTCCGACGCGAGCACGGTATCGGCCCCGACGCGACGCTGATCGGCTCAGTTGGCAGACTCTCGTCCGAGAAGCGGATTGACCTGCTGTTGAGGGCGGGGGCGCAGGTCCGGCGGGAGCGCCCCGACGTCCACTTGCTCGTTGTCGGGGGCGGCGCCCAGCACGCCGAGCTGGCAAGGATGGCCACAGCGCTCGGCCTGGACGGACACATCACCTTCGCCGGGGTCGTCAAGGACGTCAGCCCTGCCATGGCCGCCCTCGACCTGCTCGTCCAGCCATCAGACACCGAGGGCAGCCCCCGAAGCATCCTGGAAGCCATGGCTCGCAACCTGCCCGTCGTCGCGACCGACGTCGGCGATGTCAGCGTCCTGCTCGACGGGGGAACGGCCGGGACCCTCGTCCCTCCGGACGACGCTGCCGCATTGGCCGACGCCCTACTCACCCTCATCAGCGACCCCGACCATGCCCGCGCCCAGGCAACGATCGCCCACGCCCGATACACCGAGCTGTACACCGTCGACATCATGCGGGCGAGGATCGACGAGCTGTACGCAACGGTCCGAAGCAACGCCGGCCATCGGCGCCCTTCACTGCACCGCCCCCGCCCCAAGCCCTAGCTCCCCCTGCCCCCTCCCCCGAACCGAGGTAAGACATGGACATCGGCGCTCTGGTCTCCTTCCTCGCCCCGCATCTCCCGCAGTTGCTCAACGCCGTCGCAGGCGAACCCGGCGAACCAAGCCCTGTCACACGGATCTGGAACCGCCTCCGCGGACGCGTCGCCGAGCGCCCCGCTGCCCAAGAAGCCGCGGAGGACCTGGCAGCCAACCCCGATGACGAGATCCTCCGCACCGTCCTGTTCGCCCAGCTCCGCAAACTCTTCACCGACCACCCCGCTCTCGCCGCCGAGATCGGCGCTCTGTTCGCTGAGGCCCAGGCGTCGGCAGGGACGACGAACGTCCACGTTTCCGGCGACCGATCCATCGGCATCGGCGGCAACGTCACCGGCGGCACCATCTCCACCGGCGATACCCACCAGCCCTGACCAGCACCTTGCCCGACGCCTACGACTCCCCGACGGCAGGCTGCAGGCGCTCGCCCGACCTGGACTCGGCCGGGCAGCCGGGTGGCGCTCCTTGGTCAGGCGCTGGGCAGTGGGAAGAGGCAGAAGGACTTTTCCCGCGAGGACGCGGCGAGTCGAAGTTATTGACGCGGGCATGCTCGCGAGCGACAACGTCTATACGAGTTGTGAACATTCCCTGACGTCTTCCCGGGACGGAGACCAGCATGGTGACACTTCCCGCCCTACGGGGAGCCAGCCGGACGCCACACCGCCGTGCTCTCCTGCTCAGCGCACTGCTCGTCCTCACCGCCGGCCTACTCACGACCGCACCCACGACACGCGCCGCGCACGCCGCCGCGGGCTGCACGTCCACCGCGGACTGCCTGTCCAAGATGACGCTGGCTGAGAAGGCCGGTCAGATGACGCAGGCCGCCAACTCTTTCATCAGCAACAAGCAGGACATCGCCACGTACGGCCTCGGCTCGGTGCTCAGCGGCGGAGGCGGCGGCCCGAACGGCGCGGGCGGCACTGCCACCCAGTGGGCCGACATGGTCGACAGCTATCAGAGCTACGCCCTCAGCAGCCGGCTCGGGATACCGCTGCTGTACGGTGTGGACGCCGTCCACGGCCACAACAACGTACAGGGCGCCACCCTGTTCCCTCACCACATCGGCATGGGGGCCACCCGCGACGCGGCGCTCGTCCAGCGCGTGGAGGACATCACCCGCCAGGAAGTCCTGGGTACCGGGATCCGCTGGTCCTTCGCACCCTGCGTGTGCGTCGCCCGCGACGACCGCTGGGGCCGCACGTACGAGAGTTACGGTGAGGACCCGTCGGTCGTCTCGCCGCTCGCCTCGGCGGCGGTCAAGGGTTTCCAGGGCAGTTCGGTCGGCTCGGCCTCGGTCCTGGCCACGGCCAAGCACTACATCGGCGACGGCGGCACCACGTACGGCACCGGCAGCAGCGGCTACCTCATCGACCAGGGCGACACGCAGATCAGCGAGAGCGAGCTGCGCGCCGTCCACCTGCCGCCCTACCAGTCGGCGATCACGGCGGGCGTGGGGTCGGTCATGGTGTCGTACAGCAGTTGGAACGGCACCAAAATGCACGGCGACAAGTACCTGATCACCGACGTCCTCAAGACCGAACTCGGCTTCACGGGCTTCGTGGTCAGCGACTGGGCGGGCATCAAGCAGCTCCCTGACGCCACGTACGCCGACCAGGTCGCGCACGCCGTCAACGCCGGCCTCGACATGATCATGGTGCCGGACGACTACGTGGGCACCATCAACGCCATCGTCACCGGCGTGAACAACGGCAAGATCCCGCAGTCGCGGGTCGACGACGCGGTGACCCGTATCCTCAACGCCAAGTTCGCGCTCGACCTGTTCAACCATCCTTACACCGATCGCAGTTACACTCCGCAGGTCGGCTCACAAGCGCACCGGGACGTCGCCCGGCAGGCGGTCCGCCAGTCGCTGACCCTGCTGAAGAACGACAACGGCGCGCTGCCACTGCCGAAGACCGGCACGTACAAGATCGTGGTGGGCGGGAAGTCGGCCGACGACCTCGGCGACCAGACCGGCGGCTGGTCGATCAGCTGGCAGGGCTCCAGCGGCACGCACACCACGGGCACCACCTTCTGGCAGGCGCTCCAGCAAACCACCGCCGGCACCGGCATCACCCTGCAGAACGTCGGCACCCGCACCAAGGGCAACTACAGCGCGGATGTCGGCATCTGGGTGGGCGGCGAGACCCCGTACGCGGAAGGCAAGGGCGACTCCTCCACCCTCGCCTTCGGCAGGGACAACTCCACCCAGCTCAGCGACATCTGCTCACGCGTCAAGACGTGCATCGCGATCCTCTACTCCGGGCGCCCGCTGATCATCGGCAGCCAACTCCCGAAGGCGCAGGCGTTCATCGCGGCCTGGCTGCCCGGCACGGAGGGCGCGGGGATCACCGACGCTCTCTTCGGCGCGGGTTTCTCCGGCAAGCTTCCAGTCACCTGGCCCACGGCGGTCACCACCGAGCCCATCAACAGTGGCGACGGCACAACGCCCCTCTTCCCCCTCGGTTACGGAATCACGCCCTACTGACCGCGGGCCGCTCCGCGCCGACGGCCTGAGACCGCCCCGAGGCCCACCCGCCCTACGCAGCCGGTGGCCCTCGGGCGGCCTCCTCGGGCCGACCCTGAAAAAGCGCTGCTCCCAGACCC
>NZ_JAYWVC010000300.1:0-7145 GCF_036281785.1 Streptomyces chiangmaiensis
TCTGCTCCAGCATGCCGTGCAGCCATCGGCGTACGACGGAGTGTGGTCTGCCGGGTGCGGTGGGTGCCTGGTCACGGGGGCCGGTGTTGTGCGGGGTTGACGCCGTCGATCTCGATCAGGAGGTGCCGGGGGCCGCGCAGGCCCGGACTCGTGCGGTAGGGCGGTGGGTCGGCGACGAGTCGGGGGTTGTTGAGTCGGCGTGCCAGCTCGGTGAGCGCGATCTGCGTCTCGGGACGGGCCAGCGGGGCACCGAAGCAGTAGTGGACGCCGCCGCCAAAGCCAAGGTGCTCGTTGTGTTCGCGGTCCGGATCGAAGCGGTCGGGGTCCGAGACGAAGTCCGGGTCGCGGCTGCCGGCGGCCAGCACGAGGGTGACCGGTGAGCCCTTCGGGATGGTGGTGTCGGCGACCTCGATATCGTCGACGGTGTTCCGGGTGTTGGACAGAAACTGCACCGGTGGTTCGTAGCGCAAGAGTTCCTCGACCACGCGGGCGGCCAGATCGGGTTCGTCGCCTCGCAGCCGGTCGAGCACCTCGGGGTGCCGCAGGAGGGTGAGCATGCCGTTGGTGATGAGGTTGACTGTCGTCTCGTGGCCGGCGGTGAGCAGCAGGGCCGCGTTACTCAGCACCTCTTCCTGTGGCATAGGCGCCTCTGCACTGTCACCGCCGATCAGCCCGGACAGCAGGTCGTCGCTCCGTCGGCCGTGGCGGGCGTCGAGAAGCTGGGCGAAGTACCGACCGAGGTCGGCGCGGGCCTCGGCGCGTCGGCGCCGCCGCTCCGCGAACCCTCCCGTGGTCGGGTCGGCGGCCTTGACGACTGCGTCGGACAATGCCTGGAAGCGCGGTTCGTCCTCGCGGGGCACTCCCAGCAGCCCGCAGATCACCGTGACCGGGAACGGATAGGCGAAGTCGTCGACGATGTCGACCCGGGACGTGCCTGACCGGTTTTTTTCTGCGAAGGCGTCGATCTCGCTCGTCACGATCTCGAACATGTCTGCAATCATGCTGTCGATGCGACCGGGGCGGTGAGGCGGGCCGAAGTTCCGCGTCAGCAAGCGCCGGATTCGGTCGTGCTCGGGCGGGTCGATTTCGATGAAGGTGGGCGGCAGCTGGGAAGGGCCCTCTTCGGGCGCCTGTGTTGGCGCGTCGGCGCCCGGTTCGGGGAGGTTGCGCAGGTCCGAGCTGAGCCGTGGGTCGTGGAGCAGGGCGACGATCTCCCTGTAGGTGCTCACGACATAGCTCCCGTCCTCCGCCCGCACCACGGGTGTCTTGCGCAGCTCGGCGTAGAGCGGGTAAGGGTCGGCGCGGTGGGAGTAGTCGAGGATCTGCTGCCAGATGCTGGTCTGGTCCATGGTGGGCGTCTCCCGCCCCTCGGGGATCTGGACGTGCGGTGGCTCGGGCAGGTCACAGGTATGTTCTGCGGGCCAACGTGGCTCGCCGTTCGCTGGGTCCGTGGCCGGTCACCACGACGGTGGCCTCAGGGGTGGGCCGGTCTGGGACCTCGGCCGCGACCGGGCGACCGTCGATGGGCTGGTCGACGGTGTGGAAGGGTGGCGGGAACGGCGCCGCCCGGTCGATCAAACCCTTATAGAACTCCAGCCACTTGGACTGGTTGAAGGCGACCGCCGCGGTGATGCGCCCGCGGTAGCCGTAGACCGCGACGAAACGGCGCTCGTCCACCGATCCCTGGGCGATGACAACCTGGTCGGCATAGGTCGGGACGCCGACGGACTTGATCTCGGTGCCGAACTGGGTGGACCAGAACTCCGGCAGCGCCAGGTGCGGCCAGCGCTCGCTCTGGGCGCTGATCATGTTGTGTGCGGCGATCTCCGCTTGGGCGACCGCGTTGCCCCAGTGCTCCAGGGCGAGGTACTGGTAGTGGTAGACGGGGTGTGGGCAGCGGGCCACGTCGCCTGCGACGAACACATCGTCGGTCACGACGCCGTTGACGTCGACGGCGCGGCACCCCGCATCGCACGCCACCCCCCAGACCCCTGCCGCCAGCCCCGAGCTCCCCAGCCATTCGACGTTGCGGATGCTGCCGAGCGCGGCCACCGCGACATCGACGTCCACGGTGCTGCCGTCGGACAGACGGGCTCGCCGCAGCCGCCCGCTGTCATCGCCTTCCACCGCCTCGACCTGAACGCCGCACCGCAGGTCGACCCCGTGGTCGCGCTGGATCTGCGCCGCAACCCCGCCGATCACCGCGCCCAGCGCCCCGAGCAGCGGGGCCCGACCCCGTTCGACAACCGTCACCGGAATGTTCAACTCGCGGCAGGCGGAGGCGACCTCACAGCCGGTGAACCCGGCACCGATGACCAGCACCCGGCCGGGACCGGCTGCCAGCCGTTGCCGCAGCATGTCCGCGTCTTCCGGCGTATGCAGTGCGAACAGCCCGTCGAGCCCGGCCTCCGCCTCGTTCGGCCACGGGCGGGCCCGCACACCGGTGGCGATGAGCAACCGGTCGAAGCCCACCTTCTCGCCGTCGGCCAGGCGCACCTGCTTGCCGCTCAGGTCAAGACCCGTGGCCGCGACCCCGAGCCGCCAGTGAGCGTCGAGCTCGTCGCGGCGGGGCAGTGCGGTCCGCCGTGCCGGAACCTGGCCCAGGAGGACCTGCTTGGACAGCGGCGGCCGGTCATACGGGGGATGAGGCTCGTCCCCGATCACGGTCAGCGAGCCGGTGAAACCCTCCCGGCGCAGCACGAGCGCGGCCCGCAGCCCAGCCAGGGACGCCCCGACAATGACGATGCGCCCGGCGCGTCTGAGGGCCTGCTCAGGGCCTGGGGCAGCCCCGACCTCGGGCCCGACCGGCCGGTGCTGGGCGTCCTCACGGTCGAGGAAGATGGCCTGCACCGGGCAGGCAGCCGCGGCCCGCGCGATCTTCTCTCGCTGCGCGTCGTCCGGATCGGTGTCGTAGAGCAGCGCCTCGTCACCCCGGATGACGAACACATCCGGCGCGGCGAAGGCGCACTGTGCGTATCCCTGACACCGCGTGAGATCCACGACAATCTTCATATGGACGCCCCTTCCGAACCCTGCGGATCGGCCGTTTCGTCCCACCAGCACGCGCGCGCGCCGTCAGCTCTGCTCTTTCAGTCGAGCACGGCACGCCGGGGACCGCATCCCGCCGCGGACCGGCGATTACGGTCCGGAGTCGTTCGCGCGCCGTGTGTCCCCACCCCTCAACTGTGTGACATGCATACGAAGCGCCCGCAAGAAGGCGATCCGGCTCGTGTGTCGCAAGGTGCTTGCCAGGAGGGGCCTCGACCGGCGCTCAAGAGGTTGACCGCTTTGTAAGCCTGGTGGTGGGGCTCCTGGAGGATGCGCAGGCCATGGCGGATTTGGTGAGCTCCCAGGTTGGCGAGGCAGCGCGACTGCGGCGAACCGCTGTTGACCGTGGTTGACCGCTCGATGTGGCACGGCTGTGGCACGGCAGCACTGCCCCTGCCGGAAACCGATGTCGCGCACGCCCAGGGAGACTGTTCGCATCCAACCCAAGGCCGCGTAGGAAAGCCTCATGATTCGGTGCTCCCGGCCTCGGCAGGACAAGGAGCCGCCGCGGAACTGCCGCGAGTGCGGTCAGCTGCGTCAGCATGCCGGCCCGGGGCTGTGCCCGGCCTGCTGGCAATAGCACCCCGGCCGTCCCTTCATCCGCGGCGAACAACTCCGCGAACAGCTCGCTACCCCACCCTCATGGCTGGACGACTTCGTCGCGCATGTCGCGGCCCGCCTCTGCGTCTCCCAGGCCTGCAGTCTCATCACCGACCTCGACCGCCTCCTGCAGGACGAGCACTCCAACTCGCCCCAGGCCCAGCTGGAGCGGTCCCGCCGCCCCTGACGGTCGATGGGCCCTTTCGCCCGTGCCCTCGAGGACTTCCTCACCCGCCGCTGCCTGGCCGGCGTGCAGCGGCAGTCTCCCGCAGTCCTGGATTGATGACCGGGACCGGTGCCGGGCCGGTGAGCCAGCAGGGGGCACCCGTCCTCGAGGTCTCGAACCGTCTGGTTCGCGGGTCTCAGGAAGCCGGGGCGCCAAGGACGAGGTCTTGGTTCACGGGTGTCGCTGGATCGAGGAGAAGCTGTGCGACCGCGGCTGGGCGGCCCGGCATGATGGCAATCACCATGGCGACTACATCGTTGAAGCCAGTGGCCGCGTATTCTCCGTTCCGGTCGGTGCGGGTGCGGACAAGTTGGTGGCCGTGCGTGTCGATCACGGTGACCGTGGTGCCTGGCAGCGGCTGACCGGACGGATCGGTGACCCGCCCGGTCAGCATTGGCTCTTCGTCGCCGAAATGGTGCTGGTGTGGGGCAAGGGCGACGGGCTCGGGCAGCATCACCGTGGGATCTTCCGCAGGGGGTCCGGGGACATACTCGGTCATGGTCTGGCCTGCTGCCTCCCGCGCCAGGCGCCGTTGATGCCTGAGGTAGCCGAGCAGAATGAGCGTGACGCCGACAGCGGTCCAGGCGCAGAGCACCACTGTGGGCCGCAACAGTTGGCTATTGCCGAAGTAGCTGACGCTGCGCAGGGCATCGACGGCGTTCCCCATGGGCAGGATCGGGTGCCAGAAGCCGAAGAAGCCTGGCACGAGTTGGGCGGCCACAGCGCCGCCGCTGCTGGGCACGCCGAGCAGGACGAACAACGTGATCGCGATCCCGGGGAAGAACCCGCCGAAGAAGGGCACCAGGCCATAGGCGGTCAGCGACACGGCCTGGGTCAGCAGGAACAGGTACAGCAGGTCCAGCGGATTCGGCGGGATCACCTGCACCACATAGACAGCCGCGAGGTAGGCGACAGCGGCGACCACCACCCCCCAGCCGATGCTCGTGGCCACGTGTGCCCACCGGCCGAAGCCCACCGCGCGCTGCATGGTGATCACCATGAAGTAGGCGGCGACAACGCAGGCCAGGACGACGTACAGCAGGCTGGAGCCGGAGGCATCGCCCGGCACGGTGGGGACCAGTTCGCGGAAGGCGAGCGTGTGGCCGGTCCGTTCCGCAACGGCGGCGAAGGTCTGGCGGACAGCCGTCTCCAGGGCGGCGCCGTCCGCCTTGGCCCCGTACAGCCGCGGATGGTGCCCGCCTGGCAGGTATGCCGCGACCGCGCTGTGGTCTAGGACGGCAGCACGGGCCTTGGCGGCGCCGGCCGTCGGCCGCAGGGTGAAGCCACCCGGCGCGGCCACGTCGAGCTCCTGCTGCAGCCGCGCCGTGGTGGCCGGCGAAGCGGCCACTGCGATGCTGACGTGATGCGGCGCCGGGTGATGGAAGGCCGGCAGGTAAGAGAAGAGCAGCCCCACCAGGAAGAGCGCCGGGAGCCACAGGCCCATCGCGAGCGTGCGCACGGCTTCGCCGACGCGTTTTCTGTCTATCTGCCCCTGTGTCACGCCGCCACGTTAGGAGAAAGTTTGCAGTAATGCAAAATTACACCCGTGCAGTATGATGCCAGCGGATACGCTGACAGTCGTGCTTTGCGGAAAGGACCGGGTCTCCATGCAGGCAGCAGCTCCGGGGCTCCGGGAACGCAAGAAGGCCGAGACTCGCGCGGCCCTCCGCGCAGCGGCTGTGCGCCTGTTCCTCGAGCGTGGCCCCGCCGCCGTCACGGTGAGCGACATCTGCGAGGCGGCCGGGGTCTCCGCGCGAACCTTCTTCAACTACTTCGATGCAAAGGAGGAAGCGCTCCTGCCCTGGGACAAGCACCTCATCGAAGAAGTCATTACGGAACTGGCCGCGCGCCCGGCCGCTGAGCCGCCGCTCACCGCGGTGCGCCGGGCGATCGAGCAGACCTTCCCCAGCCTCACCGCCAGCACCGGCTGGCAGGCCTGTGACAGGGTGCTCACGGCATACCCCGAACTGCGCACCACGATCGTCCACGGGATGCTCCGCAACCAGTCCAGGCTCGCCAGTGCCCTCGCCGAACGCGCCGGGCAGACAGGCGGCCGTCTCTACTCGCAGCTCCTCGCGGGCGCCGCGGCGTCAGCGTTCCGCGCGGCCTTTAGCGTCTGGGCACCGGAAACCGGGACCGCAGGCCTGCAAGCGCTTGTCGGCGAAGCCTTTGACCGGCTCGCCGCCGGCCTTCCCCCCGAGTTGACCTGACCCGGCGAGCCCCGCCGGCCGCCGAATGTTCGCCGCAGCGCCTGCACTGCCACCGTCCGTGCCGCTGCGACGGGGTACACCAGACCATCCCGGCTGGCCCTACCAGGTCGCCGTCGTCCTGGGCGGCCGCTGCTCCTCCTGGACCGGTCCCTTGGACGCGGTCCGCATCGGGCCCAACGACGGCCCCACCGAGGTCACCGCTACCCAGATCCGCGACCTGCTGACCCGGCTACGCAAGGCACCGCCACGTAACTGGAAGGGGAGTCCGCGTGCCGCAGGCCAGTCCGCGCGGTACGTACTGCCGACCGTGTGCTGGACCGGCTTAAGCATCTCTCGGCAGTTCTTGTTCGGCCCAGACGGTCTTGCCGCCGCCCGTTGTGCAGCGGCATCCCTGTCGCTGGCAGAGCTGGGCGACGATGGGGAGGCCGCGGCCGGACTCGTCGAGGCTGCGGGCGTGGCGCAGGCGGGGGAGGGAATTGCTGGTATCGGAGACTTCGCAGGTCAGGACCTTGTGCCGGATCAGGCGCAGACGGATGAGGCCTGTGCCGTGGCGGACGGCGTTGGTGACCAGTTCGCTGACGATCAGCTCCGTGGACGGCACCATCCGATCCAGCCCCCACCGGGCCAGTTGTCGGGTGACCAAAGCCCGGGCGGTGCGGACATCGGCCGGGTCGCTGGGCAGGTCCCAGGTCGCAGTCTGGCTGGGGCTCAGAGAACGCGTCCGGACCAGGAGCAGGGTGACATCGTCGAATCGTGACTGGGTGGGCAGCGTCTCGATCACGGAGGAGCACAGGTGCTCCAGGGACCAGCCGGGCTGTGCCAGGCTGGCGCTCAGCCGCTGCATTGCGACGTCGACGTCGAGGTCGTGGTCGCGGCTCTCGATCAGGCCGTCGGTGTACAGGGCGAGCTGCGTGCCGGGGGGCAGTTCCAGTTCCACGGCCTCGAAGGGGACCAGCCCGATACCGAGGGGGGCCCCGGCGGGGAGGTCGGGGAAGGTGACCTTGCCATGTGAGTCGATGATCGCGGGCGGGGGGTGCCCGGCCCGTGCCATGGTGCACCGC
>NZ_JAYWVC010000301.1:0-7126 GCF_036281785.1 Streptomyces chiangmaiensis
ATACCGGTATGCCGCTTGACCTGCGACGATGACTTTCCGAGCCCCACACGATGCCCGAGCACCTCAGCCGACAGCTCCCGCTTACCCTCGACCACCGCCGCCTCACCGCCCGCGCGCTCGACATGCTCGGCCCGGATGTCCTTCCACCGCGTGCAACCGGTCACAGTGCGCCCACCTCCTCGTCAGCCCTGTGTCGGCGGGCGATTGAGCGGCGTCCCGGTCCAGCAGCCATCGCGCGAGTCCCCCTCCGTCGACTTCCGTTCAGCAGTGTGACCAGCGCCTGCGGTGCGGGGAAGAGGGCAGCCGGCCAACACACGTGTGCGCCCTGCGGATGGGCCTTTGTGCGCTCAGTCCCAGGCGAGCTGACCGTTCGGTGTCTGGGGTCGCGGCGGCAGTGTTGCGGTGTGGGTGATGCGGTGGGTGAGAGCCGTATTGCGGCGCTGGGTGCGGTTGTTGGCGACGGCCCGCTCGACGGCTTCGCGCTGGCCGATCAGCATGACGCCGTCGCGGGCGCGGGTGACGGCGGTGTAGAGCAGGTTGCGCTGAAGCAGCATCATCCCGGCTGCGTTGATCATGGGGATGACGACGTAGGGGTACTCGCTGCCCTGGGAGCGGTGGACGGTCAGGGCGTAGGCGTGGACCAGTTCGTCGAGGTCGGTGAAGGGGTAGGTGGCCGTCTCGCCGCCGGGGAAGGTGACCGTGAGCTGGTGGGCTTCGACGTCGACGCCGGTGACGGTGCCACTGCTGCCGTTGAAAACGCCTGTATCGCCGCGGTGGGGGTTGTTGCGGACCTGTTGAACGCGGTCGCCGAGGCGGAAGGCGCATCCGTCGTGGAAGTGCTGTGGCTTGTGGTCGGCGGGTGGGTTGAGGCGCTGCTGGAGGCGCAGGTTGAGATCAGTCATGCCTGCCAGGTTCTTCTTGCCCGGGCATAGGACCTGGATATCCTCGGCCCGGACCTCGAGGTGCTTCGGCATGACGTCGCAGACCAGCTCCACAACGCGCTGGGCGATGTCCTCCGCGCCCGGGATGGGCCGGTTCCAGAAGGCTCTGGGGTCGTCCTCAGGCAGGTCGCCGCGCAGGATGCGGTAGGCGTTGATCACAATCGCGGCGCTGTCGTCGTGCTGCCGGAAGACCTTGGTCAGCCGGGTGCGCGGGATTGCGTCCACCTCAAGCAGGTCGCGCAGGACGCATCCGGGGCCGACGCTGGGCAGCTGGTCAGTGTCGCCGACCAGCACCAGGTGGCAGCCCTCGCGGACGGCGGCGAAGAGCTTGCGGGCCAGGGCGAGGTCGAGCATGGAGGTCTCATCGATGACGACCAGGTCGGCGGTCTCCAGGATGCTGGCGTGGTCGAAGAGGGAGTCCCCGTCGGGTGGCCGGATGAGGCGGTGCACGGTCATCGCAGCCTGTCCGCAGGTCTCTTCCAGGCGCCTGGCGGCCTTCCCGGTCGGCGCGGCCAGGGCGACGACCGCCCCGGCTTCGTCAGCCACCTCCACAAGGGTGCGCAGGGTGTGGGTCTTGCCGCAGCCCGGGCCGCCGGTTAGCACGGAGAGGGACCGGGTGAGCGCGGTATGGATCGCCTGGTACTGCTCCTCGGTCAGCCCGGCCGTCTCCGCCGTGGTCAGCGCGGTCAACCGCTGCCCCCAGTCCGCGAGGTCGGCCAGGGCGGGCGAGGAGCCGAGCAGGCGGCGCACGTGCCAGGCGAGCTGGGTCTCGTCGCGATGCCGGCGCGCGAGCAGGGCGATCTCGGTGTCCGCCACCGCGTCGGTGCCGTCCATCACGGGTAGCGGTAGCCTCTCGGTGACCACCTCACCCTGCCCGGACAGCGTCTGCAGGGCGTGGCGCAGGACCACGTCGTCGAGGATCTCCGCAGTGGCCGGGTCGTCGTCGGACAGCAGCTGGCGGGTGCGGGCGAGCAGGACGTGGACGGGCAGGTGGCAGTGGCCCTGGCCGCCGGCCTGGTCCAGCTCATGCAGCAGCGCGGCCTGGAGCCGTTCCTCGCTGTGCTTGGGGACCCCGACGGCGAGGGCGATCTTGTCGGCGTTGACGAAGCCGACGCCATACACGTCCCGACATAGTCGGTAGGGGCTCCGGCGGACGACATCGATCGGGTCGTCGTCGGTGTCGGCGTACGTGGTGTAGATCTTCACCGCCAACCCGGGAGTGATCCCCAACTGCTGCAGGAACATCATGATCTCGGCGATGGCCTTCTGTTCCTGCCAGGCTGCCATGATCCGCCCGAGCCGGATCTCACCGATGTTGTGGACATTCAGCAGCCGCTCCGGCTCGGCGTCGATGACCTTCAACGTCTGTTCGCGGAAGGTGTCCACGATCGCCGCCGCCAGGGCCGGCCCGATCCCGCGGATCATGCCCGAGGCAAGGTAGAGGCGGATCGCCCGCTCGTCGGCCGGCACCGTACGCTCACAGCGCTCGGCTCTGAACTGTCGCCCGTAACGCAGATGGTGGGCCCACGATCCGCGCAAGCGCAGGCTCTCTCCCGGCTGGACCCCGAAGAGCGCCTTGCCGACCGCGGTGACGCTCTCCCCACCGTCCCCCGTGGACGTCAGCCGAAGCACCGTGCGCTCGTCGTAACTGACGTGCAGCAGGTGATCGACCACGCCCTCGATCACGTCGTCGACGTCCAGCGGAACGTGATGGGCCACGTGCTTGTCTCCCAAGGCCAGGGCCGGTACGGCGCCGGATCACGCCGTGCTGTGGTGCGGCAAGGCCAGCATGGCCTCAGCGCTGCGGTTTGTCGCGCAACTGAAAGATGCAGCTCACCGAAACGAGCGACCGGCCCACGCGAACCGACAGCGCCTGCGAAGCAGCAGGCACCGCGCCCGTGTCACCGCCCCCCTGGGTCAGACAGGCCCGGAACCGGGAAACCGCTGGTCAGGACCGTTCCCATCTGGCTGGTGCCCCGCCGCCGATAGAGTGACATCCCTGCAGGTGCGGGACAGACGGGAGTGAGGGGCGCATGGCGAAGACCGCGAGGGAACGGCTGGCGGAGCTGCGAGCGGCTCCGCGCCCACCGGATCGTTCAGCGCTCAGCTGTCGGCACCAGCGGACCTGCTCCGGCTCGAGGTGTCCGGTGTCGGGCCGGTGAAACTTCCGCTCCGCGCCCCCCTGGCGCAGAAGCTGATCGCGGTGGCGCGGCCGGCGAAGTTCGGGCGAGGAGAGGAGACGCTGGCCGACCCTAGCGTCCGGGACACCTGGGAGCTGACCCCGGACCAGATCACTCTGGGCGGAACCGGCTGGCCGACACTGCTCGACAGCGCGCTGGAACACTTCCGTGACCAGCTCGGGCTTCCACGCGGGTCCCGTCTCCGTGCCGAACTGCACTCGATGCTGGTATACGGCAAAGGGCAGTTCTTCCTCCCCCACCAGGACTCGGAGAAGGACGACGCGATGGTGGGCACCCTGGTGGTGTCCCTGCCCTCGGCGCACACCGGCGGGGATCTGGTCATCGAGCACGGCGGGGAGAGCATCGCCTACCGGGCGTCGAAGGACGAGCTGACCCTCATCGCGTTCTACGCCGACTGCCGTCACCAGGTGACTCCGGTCAGGTCCGGTTACCGGGAGACCCTCACCTTCAACCTGCTCACCGACGCCGGTTCCCCGGCCGTGGAGGCCGGCCCCGCCGCCGAGCCGGCGGCTGCCTGACCGAGCACTTCAGCACGCTGGTCACCCCGCGATACTCACGCCGCGTCCTGCCCCCGCCGAACCGGCTGGTCTTCCTCCTCGACCACGAGTACACCCAGCGGGGCCTGAACTGGCAGCGCCTCAAGGGCGCCGACGCGGAGCGCGCCGCGCTGCTGCGCGCCGCGGCGGAGCAGGCCGGATGCGAGACGGTGCTGGCACTCGCCGAGGTGAAGGAGACCTGGGACGCTCTGCCCTCCGGCAGCGACCCATGGGACGACTACTGCTACGAGGACGAAGAGGAAGAGGAGGAGGACGACACCGGCGACGGCCCGAACGAGGATCCCGAGGACTACGAACTCAACGAGCTGATCGACGACGAGATCACCCTCGACTGGTGGACCGGACCGGACGGCGCCGACGGTGAACCGATCTCGCTGCGCGTCAGCGACGACGAGGTGTGTGCCGCCACCCCGAACACGGGCCTGACCCCCTACCAGTCCGAGTACGAGGGCTACATGGGCAACTACGGCAACACGCTGGACCGGTGGTACCGGCGGGCCGCGATCGTCGTGTGGCCGCGCGAGAGGGCGTTCGCAGCGCGTGCCGAGGGCGGGTCCCGGTGGGCCCTGCGTGACCTCCGTGACCGCATCGACGCCGGAGACCTGGCGGGCGCACGTGACGCGGCACAGTCACTCGCGCCGTTTTGGTCCCAGCTGGAAACGAAGGCAGGACTGCTTCCGGCAGCCCTGGATGTGGCAGTGGGCCTGGATATCGCCGGGACTGCGGCGATGCTGCTTGAACCGTTCCGTGTGGAGCTGCTGGCGCAGGAGCACGCGGCCGGGCTGGCGGCAGCGGCCGAACTGTACGGCGAGCAGTGGACGCGGACCGTCGTCGACGGGTGGTTCGGGTCGAAGCGCGACCCGTACGGATCCGACCTGTCCGAGTGGGCCGACACCACGCTGCCGGGGCTGTGCGGGGCGCTGCGTGCCACCGGGAGCCCGCACGTGGCACAGCTCCTGGCCGCCGGGGCCTGGGGCTGGCTGGACAGCCGGCTCCGGCTCTGGACCACCACCGCGCACCGCGATGTCCGCCGGCGACAGCTGGAGATCCTGAGCTCGCCCTTGGCGCGGCTGCTGGAAGCGGCCGACGACACCCTGTACGACGAGATCACGGGAACGCTGCGCGAGTGCGAGGACACCGTACTGGAGTGTCTGATGCCGGCGCTGCGCCTGGCGGACGCGCGCGGGGCGGCGGGGCTCGACCAGATCGCCCGGGGCTGCGCGGAGCGGCTCGGCCGGATCGCCGCGACGCCGCCACGCGACCAAGACGACTGGTCGATCGAATGGACCGGATGTGGGTGCGACCTCTGCGACAGGCTGGGGACGTTTCTCGGCTCACGGACGCAGCGGACCTTGGAGTGGCCGCTGGCGAAAGACGGACGCCGGCACGTGCACTCCCGGATCGACGCGGCGGAGCTGCCGGTGCGCCACCAGACCCGGCGGCAGGGGCGCCCCTATACCCTGGTGCTGACCAAAACCGACACGCTGTTCACCAGTGCCGCGCACGCACGCGACAAGGCCGCGGCCGACCTGGCGTGGCTGACAGCGACCCGGCGCACGGCGTGAGCGGGAACGGGCCGCCGTCACACCGGAAGGGTAACGCCCGCACCGCCGTGGTGCGGGCCCGTTAGGCTGCCGCGATGACCGCGTCAACGTCCCCGTCCCCCGCCCTCGCCCTCGCCGCCGGCTCCTGCCGGCTAGCCTCGCGCGCCCGAACCCTCGCCGCCTGGCTCGGTCCGGGACGGGCACTGACCCCGACGGGCATGCCGAAACCCTCCGACGCCCCCGAGGCCGCCGCCGAACTGGGCATCCCCACGCCAGGCCGGGTGCGTCGTGCCGCCGATATTCCCGAGCTCGGCATGGTGTGGCGCTTCGCCCGCGCGGGCGGTTTCGTGATCGTCGACGGCGGGCGGGGCCACGGCGCCGCAGCGGAGTTGGACTGGCCGAAGCTGCCGCCGCAGACCGTGGTGCGACGCTGGCTCGACGCCCTGTCGGCAGCCATCCCCTTCGGCGCAGGCACAGAACGGCCGCGCGACGACGACGAGCACGCCACCTGCATCGCCGTCCTGCTGTTCGCCCTGTCCACCGCCGACGACCCCGGGGACGCGGGTTGCGTCAGCGCCCGCATCCTCGAGATGACACGCGGCGGCCAGTGGCCGTTGTCCTGGCGCTGCTCCTTTCTCTGGACTCAGGAAGAGCACGAGTTCGAGCAGCTCCACACCTTCCTTGTCGACGCGGGGGCGGCCGATAGCAACCGCGGCCTCACCCCGCTCGGAAGCTGGGCACTAGAGCAACTGCGCCCGGCACAGATCTCACCGCGGATGAGCACCACCGACCTGCTGGGAGAGCTTCAGCGCCGCCCGCCCCGCGACCCCTACCCAGCGATCTGGCCATGGATCGAGGTCCAGGGCCCCGACACCGCGCTGCAAGGCCTGCTCGCCGAAGCCGGCCAGGCGGACACCCCGCAGCGCAGACTCGCCCTCGAACTCGCCGCCCAACTCCCCGTGGATTCCGACGAGCCGTGGCACCGAGCCACCGCCCACCCGGTCCTCGGCCCCCCGGCCCGCCGGATACTGTGGGACGACGACCCCACGCAGCAGGCACTCAGCCCACAGGACCTGCTCTGGCTGGCGGTCGACGAGTGCGCCGCGGCCTGGCACGGCGACGACCCGGCACGCTTGCTCGAACGGTTCCACGACCTGCCCGGCGCCACCGGACCCGAGCGCCTGACCGCCCTGCACGGCAGCGACCACCCCGATGCCGCGGCCCTCGCCGACCATCTGGCGCGCAGCGGCGCCGAACAGTCACAGCCCAGCGTGTACCAACTCAAGATCTCCCTGACCGGCTGGGGTGTATGGCGCCGGGTCCTGGTACGTCCCACCCTCACCCTCGGCGACCTGCACGAGGTCATCCGGACCGTCCTGGACTGGGACGACGACCACCTGCACCTCTTCCAAGGACCCGACCGCCGCACCTACGCCCCCCACTGGTGCGACCTGGACGCCGCCGACGAGGACACCGTCCTCGTCGGCGACGCGTTCCCCCAAGAAGGCAGCATCATGGGCTACACCTACGACCTCGGCGACTACTGGCGCCACGAGATCACCTACCAGAAGACCCTCGCCGGCGGACCCGGCACCGCACACCCGGTGTGCACGGCAGGGCACGGCGACAGCCCGATCGAGGACTCCCTGCCCGAGAACGAAGAGGGGACGTACCCCACCGCGCCGTTCGCGATCGACGACATCAACGAGTGCCTGATCCGGGTGTTCTCACCCAACTGATACCGGGTCAACGAACGTGCTGGGCGGCCAGGCTGCGATGGCACGGTGCCCGGCCCCGGCCGCCCGCCACCAAGCTCCTCAACGAGGAGGGCGGCTGACCGCACAGCGGGGCTACCGCACCCCGGGCCGCCCCCGTCGACGACA